>CAKZYH010000163.1 GCA_937884725.1 uncultured Paracoccaceae bacterium | reverse complement strand
CGAGCATCCGGTGAGCCCGTTCACCATCGGTGGCGGCCTTTATCCCTCCATGCCCGATGACCAAGAGTCGGTCTCCATGTGGAACTTTGCCGTAGGGCACGCGGACCTGCCGGACGACTTCGTCTACGCTGTCGTGGATGCTGTGATGTCCAACAACGAGCAGATGATGAACATCCACAAGGCGGCCCGTGAAACGCTGCCGGAGAATTTCGATAAGAACAACGTGATCCCCTGGCACCCGGGTGCTGTCCGCTGGTTCGAGGAAAACGGTTTCGACATTCCCGACGATATGGAAGGCTAGATCATCTATCCAGCGAACACCTGAGGGGCGTGCCGTTGACCACTACCACGCAAGAGCCAGCGGTTGGCGATCACGACCCCTCTGACGGCCCCCGGGCCGTTGGAGCTTATGCGCCCCAAGACATTGTCTCGGGGCGCCTTGGTTACTTCATCTCTGCCGCGTGCGTGGCGTTCGCCGCCTGGCACCTTTACGTCCTCAACATTGCGCCCCTGGAGACGTGGACGTTTCGCATCGCGCACGTTGCGGGCTCACTGGCGCTCGGCGTTCTCCTCTCTGGCGCGATTTACAACGGCCCCGCCAAACCGGCAGTGGCAGGGGTTGCCCGTGCCCTGGGCTGGGCTGGCCTTGCCATCATCGCGCTCTCAGGTGCCCTCCTCGCCTACGCTGCCGTTTTGCTTGAGAACGGCGTCACCGCCGTCGACCTGCCGCCGTGGGCGTTCGGGTACTACGGGCCACTCCTCGCACTCGGCGCAGCGCTGGCTGTACTTTCTGGCTGGCTGCGCCCTGTGGGCCACGGCAAGATCTCGGTTGCCGATTGGGCGTTGGCGCTCGCTGCGTTTTTAGTGGGCGGCTACATGCTGGTGGGCCTTGATGCGCTGGCGGTCCGCCTTCGCGCCGGCACGCCCTTTGCCGATCCCGCCAATGCTTGGGCAGCGCTTGTCGGCGTCGCGCTCATACTCGAAGTGACCCGCCGCCTCGCCGGCCTGCCGCTCGTTATCATCGCGGCCGTGTTCATCGTCTACAGCTTTGTCGGCCCATGGCTGCCGGGCTTCCTCACCCATTCCGGCTACACCTGGTCGCGCTTCTTCACCTACATCTACACCGACAACGGCATCCTCGGCCCGACGACGGCCGTGTCGTCCACCTACATCATCCTGTTCATCATCTTTGCGGCGTTCCTGCAGATCACGCGGGTGGGCAAGTATTTCGTTGACTTCTCCTTCGCCATCGCCGGGCGGGCGCGGGGCGGGCCTGCCAAGGTGGCGGTGTTCGCATCCGGCCTGATGGGCACTATCAACGGCACGTCGGCCGGCAATGTGGTTGCCACCGGGTCGATCACGATCCCGCTCATGAAGTCGGTCGGCTACAAGCCGAAGACTGCCGCTGCCATCGAGGCGACCGCGTCGACAGGCGGGCAAATCATGCCGCCGATCATGGGCGCCGGCGCCTTCATCATGGCCGAGATCACGGGCATCCCATATACCGAGATTGTTGTCGCAGCGATTATCCCAGCGGTGCTCTACTTCCTCGCCGTCTACCTGAAGGTCGACCTTGAGGCGGTGCGGTCGGGGATGAAGGGCCTGTCTAGCCACGAGTTGCCGACCATCGGCGGACTGCTGCGGCAAGCCTACCTTTTCGCGCCGATGATCATTCTCATCTATGCGCTGTTTGCCGGCTACTCGGTTGTGCGGGCCGGCACGCTCGCCATCGGCGCAGCGGCGGTGGTGAGTTGGCTGACGCCCTACCGCATGGGTCCGAAACAGCTCGTGCGCGCGCTTGGCCTATCGACGACGATGGCGCTTCAGATCATCGCCGTCTGCGCTGCGGCTGGCATCATTGTGGGCGTGATTTCGCTGACCGGCGTTGGCGCACGGTTTTCCGCCCTTCTGCTTGATCTCGCTCAGGCAAGTACGCTCCTCGCGCTGGTCTTCGCCATGATCATCTCGATCATCTTAGGGATGGGCATGCCCACCACAGCGGCCTACGCTGTTGCGGCGTCCGTGGTGGCACCTGGCCTTACCCAAATGGGCGTCGAGCCGCTGGTGGCGCACTTCTTCGTCTTTTACTTCGCGGTCCTGTCGGCGGTGACCCCGCCCGTCGCGCTCGCCGCCTACGCCGGCAGCGCCATCTCTGGCAGCGATCCCATGAGCACATCGGTCGAGAGCTTCAAATACGCGCTCACCGCGTTCATCGTGCCGTTCGTGTTCTTCTACAACGCGGCGCTCCTTGGCGAAGGCTCGTTGCTGGTGATCGGTTGGGAGGTGGTGACTGCCGGGCTTGGCGTGTGGGCGCTATCGCATGGGGTGCAGGGCTGGCTCTATGGCCCACTCAACCCGCTCCTTCGCATCGCACTCATTGCCACAGCCATCTTGTTAATCTCTCACTGGCTCTTCCTCGGCCTCGCCGGTATCGCCATCTTCGCCGCCATCCGGGCACTATGTTGGTATCGCAGCAAAGGGGCGGCCGACCCATCGCCAGCTGCCCAACCAACAGCCTCAGACTAACAGATAGTGGCCCCGCCAATCGGGTGCGACGCGGTCGCGCCAGTCGAGCCCATACCAATCGGCACGGCCACTCGGCAGGCTGGCGGAGACAACAACTTCGCCGGGGTTGGATACGATGCCATCGGCAGACTTCGCCGCCGAGAAGCCCACGGTGAGCGGTGCACCCGCCTCCTCCAGCGCCTTGCGCCGCACGGGCTGAGGCTCAGCGCTGGCGGCCCACGTCACCGAGACTGAGACATCCCCAAACAGACGCGTTTTGGCAATGAGCGCAAGCACATCCAAGATCCGCTCAGAGCCGTCGTCGATGACCGTGATCTTGTGAATGTCTAACGGGGCGCTTGCGATCAGGACGGGAACGGTCAGCCTGCGCGCCAACGGAAAGAGCGCCTCCCCGCGGCCGGACATAGCTTCGGGCTCTTTGCCAACGCCATGGTTGAACCAGCCCGCTGCCGGCAGCACGACAACATCATCGGGCCGCACCAGAGCGCCGAGTGCGGCCGCAGGGTCGCCCTCGATCATTTCCACCGTCGGCGCCACGTCCAGCGAGGACGCCACGCGGTCCAGCGTTTGTTGGAGCCGCACGCGGCAAAGGCGCATGTCGTCCGGATTGTCATCCACAAAGGCGGGGTCGATGAGGCCGACAACTGTCAGCGGCACGGACGCGTTGCGCCCGATAGCGGCGCCGGTCATCGTCGCATCGCATTCGCCATCGAAACTCGGGGCGGCGAGAACGCGCGAAACATCCAGCACTGCCGAGCTGCGATCACCAGCGGAAAGGTCCTCGCCGCGCGGCAATGT
The DNA here is from genome assembly GCA_937884725.1 of uncultured Paracoccaceae bacterium. Lineage (GTDB taxonomy): Bacteria > Pseudomonadota > Alphaproteobacteria > Rhizobiales > Amorphaceae > Acuticoccus. The sequence continues at coordinate 6,457 of CAKZYH010000163.1, read as the reverse complement.
CTCCGATAATGCGTCGCTCACCGTGCGCTGCCAGAACGGCGCCCCGCTGATGTAGGCCGCCCGGCCGAGCAGGTGTGACGCGATGGGCACCGACAGCAACAGGATGATGAGTGTCGCGATGGCGACCGCAATCGCCATCCCTCCCTCCAGCGACATTGCCGCGCCGATCACCACAAGACCGGCGCCCAGCGTGCCCGCTTTCGTCGCTGCATGCATGCGCGTGAACGCATCGGGCAAGCGGATCACCCCAATGGCGGCAAGGAGCAGAAACCCAACGCCAACAATCTTCAGCGCGTAGGCAAGGATCACCATCACCCCTGCTCTCCGCCATCAGTGTCGGCGTCGGTGGGCATCCGCTCGATCATCCGCGCAAACGCGATGGTCGCCACGAAGCCCAGAAGGGCGATCCCAAGCGCCACGTCCAAAAATGCGGTCGAGCCGGTGACCAAGGCCGCCAGTGCCCCAAAGGCGACGCCGGCTACCGTCAGCATGTCGAGCGCAATCACGCGGTCCACCAAGTCCGGACCGATCACTGCACGGATGGCGCCGATCAGAACCGCAGCTGCCGCAACGACCACCAGGGCTATATCGAGTATCTCAAGCGCGCCCATCAGGTCCTCTGCAACACTCGCTCAAAGCGCGTTTTGATGGTTTGGATGGTGTCCTCATCGCCGTTCCAGGCCATCACGTGGACGTAGAGCGTAGAGCCGTCATCGCTGAGGTGGAGCGAGGTGGTGCCCGGCGTCAGCGTAACAGCGTTGGCCACAATGGCGGCGTCGGTGGCATTCTCCAGATCGAGCGGTACGGCCACCACGGCGGAGCGCATACCGCGGTCGTTGGTGATGATGGCGCGCGACACCTCGAGCGAAGAGCGGATCAGCTCGATGATGAAGATGCCGAAAAAGCGGACATAGCCCAGAACCTTCACTGGTCGGCCTCCGCCACGGCAGCGCCCTCAGGCGGCAAAAGAGCGGCAATGTAATCGGTCGGCTCAATCAGCTGTTCCGCGGCTGCGAGCGAGAACGCCACCAGCGGCTCGGCGTTCAGGCCGATGGCAACCGTGACCGCTGCCAGCCCCGCAATCGGCACCATCCGCTGCCAACCGACGGTTCGGCGCACCGCTCCCGCGGGCGCACGCCAGAACGCATACGCCCAGATCTTCCCCATGGAGAACAGCGTCAGCAGTCCGACCGCAAGCGCTACCCCAGTGAGGATCCAAGCCTCCACCTCAAGCCCGGCGTCAATGATCATGAGCTTGGCCCAGAAGCCGGACAGCGGCGGGATGCCCCCAAGCGATAGCGCCGGCACGAGGAAGAGCACCGCAAGAAACGGCGTCATCAGCGCAAGGCCGCCGTTCTCGCGAACATCGTAGCTGCCGCCTTCGCGCGCCATCACGCCCGCCACCAGGAACAGGTTCGCCTTCACGATGATGTGGTGGACCACGTAAAAGACCGCGGCGGCGATGGCGTAGGGCGTGTAAAGGGCCAGGCCGAGGAGCATGTAGCCAATCTGGCTGATGATGTGGAACGATAAGATCCGCCGCACATCCCACTGCACCGCGGCGCCAAACACGCCCGTCACCATAGTAAGCCCCGCCACCACGAGAAGGATCGGCTGAAGGAGCGTTCCCTCCAGCGGGACCACCAGCGTGTAGATGCGGATGATCGCGTAAACGCCCACCTTCGTCAGGAGCCCCGCAAAGATCGCCGTCACGGCAATTGAGCCCGTGTGGTAGGACGCGGGCAGCCAGGCAAACAGCGGGAACGCGCCCGCCTTCATGAGGAAGGCGAGGAGGAGCAGCCAGGCCGCGATGTCGCCCACCGCCCCCTGCTCGCCGGACTGTAGCGTCACGGCGAGGTCGGCAAGGTTCAACGTGCCGGCGGCGTTGTAGGCAAGCGCGATACCGGCCAGGAACAGCAGCGTTCCTAGGATGTTAAGCGCGAGATACTTCATCCCCGCGTCCAGCTGATCGCGGGTCTTGTTGAGGACCAGCAGACCGAACGAGGCGATCAGCATCACCTCGAACCAAACATAAAGGTTGAAGAGGTCGGCGGTGAGGAACGCGCCCGTCACGCCTGACAAGAGGCCATTGTAGAGCGGATAAAACCCGGAAATCGCGGCAATCCGGCGAACGTCGGCCATGGCATAGATCGCCACCGCGAGGCCAAGAACGCCGGTCACGGCGACCATCGCACCGGCGAGGCGGTCGGCAGCGAATGCGATGGCAAACGGGGCCGCCCAGTCGCCGAAGCGCGTCACCAGGACTGCGCCGTGTGCCACCGCCATCAAGAGGATGAGCGATACGACCAGAAGCGCCGCCGACGAGATGACGGTAATCGCCACCTGCAGGCGCATCGCTCCCCAGGCCGCCACGCAGAGCGCGGACGCTGTGAGCGGAATGAGAACCGGTAGCGTTAGGAGAAGGTCGACGTTCACCGGCCGCCCTCTTCCACGGGCTCAGCTTCACGCATGGCGTCGGTATCGACGGTGCGCAGCGCAAGGTGGGCGCGGTAGGCGAGTACCAGCGCGAAGGCGAGCAGTGCAAAGCCGATCACAATCGCCGTCAGCACAAGCGCTTGCGGCAGTGGGTTTGCGCTGTCTGGCGCGGCAACGTCAGCGCCGGACGCGATGAGCGCGGGCGTTGTCGTGCCGATGCCGCCGGCCACGAACAGGAGCATGTTGACGGCAATGGCGATGACCGACAGCCCCAGCACCATGCGCAGGGTGTGCCGGGCGAGCGTCATGTACGTGCCCGCAGCGACCAGTGCGCCAAAGCCAAGCGCAAGAACAAGCTCCACCGTTAGTTCTCCTCGAACATGAAAAAGAACGCCGTGAAGGAGCCCACGACCACCAAGAACACTCCGATATCAAAGAGATAGGTAGTTCCGAGCTTCAGAACACCGAGCTCTGTGGGGACATCGCTCCAAAGGTGCGTTAGGAACGGGATCCCAAGGCCGAGCGAGGGCAGCCCCGACAGCACCGCAAGCACGAGACCGACGCCGGCCATCGTGACGGGGTGGATGCCCAAAAGCTTCAGCGAGCGTTTGGCGCCGAACGCGAATGCGATCACGACATAGGCGCCGCATGCCACGAGCCCGCCAATGAAGCCCCCGCCAGGGGCGTTGTGCCCGCGCAGCAAAATCACGATGGCAATTACCATCATGACGGAGGCCAGCAATCCGGCGCTTGCCGACAGGATCGGCGATGGCATCACCTTCGGTGGCACGTAGCCTGGGTCTGTCTCCCTCATGACATTGTCTTCCGGCTTCTGATCTTGAGGCCGCGCATGAGGCCGAACGCTCCGAGCGCTGCCAGCGCCACGACGCCGATCTCGCCCAGCGTATCGAGCGCGCGGAAGTCGACAATGATCACGTTGACGACATTGCGCCCGTACGCCTCCGCCAGCGACACCAGGCGGTAGTAGTCGCTCACGCGCTCATCGAGGGGCGAGGCCAGCACAGCCAGCATCATCACGGTCGCCGCACCGCCCACGGCAATAGAAAGCGTACCGTCGATCACCTTTTCGGACTTCGTTCGCGCATCGCCCACCGTCAGCGGCAAGCGCAGGATGATCGCCGACGCGATGACGACGAACACCGTCTCGACAGCGAACTGCGTGAAGGCAAGATCGGGCGCGCCGTTCTTGAGGAAGAACACGCCGAGTGCATAACCGACCAGCCCCACCCCGATCAGCACGGCCAGGAACGACTTGGTCAAAGCCGCAAGGCCTGAGCCGAGGATGATGATGATCGTAAGCCCGATGATGTAAGGGCGATTGAACGTGAGTTCGGGAACGGCAATCCCATTGCGCGCGATGGCAAAACACAAGACCGCCAGCATCACCGCCACTGGGACCAGCGTGTAGCGGCGCAAAGACCCGTGCTGGAGCATACCGGTGACCCACCGCGCCAAAGCGAGCGTCAGGCTACCTAGCCCATCGGACAAGCGCTCGGTTTGGAACAGGAGCGGCGTCTCCACACGCGACAGCGCCGCGTGGCTCGGCCGCCACTTCCAGGCGAGCAGCGCACCGCTGGCCACCGCGACCACGGACAGGCCGAGCATCGGGGTCAGCCCGTGCCAAAGCTTGAACTTGGTGTCCACAGGCTGACCGGCGACAGCGCTTGCCGCATCGACCAAGATGACGCTGGACGCCAAGCCCGGGATGATCCCCAAAAGCGCACCCATCCCGGCCAGGATGAGAGGCGGCGTGACCAGGCTGATGCGCTCGCGGTGCCGCAACTGTGCGGGCTTTTGCGGCCCCTTGTAGAACGGGCGTAGGGACACCACCGCGGCCAGCGCCACCAGCACGGAGTTGACGATCAGTGCGATGGCGACGAGCGCGGTCAGCCCTCCGGCAAGCTTGGCCTCAAACAGTAACTCCTTGGCGATAAATCCGATGAAGGGTGGCAGACCCGCCATGGACAAGCTCGCCACCACCGCCGCGGCCGCCGTGAGCGGTAGCGCCCGATAAAGGCCGCCCATCTCGCGCAGGCTCGAAATGCCGGTCGCGTGCATCGCGTTGCCGGCCACAAAGAACAGGGCCGCTTTGTAAAGCGCATGGCTGAGGAAAAACCCAACAGTCGCCACCGCAGCAACCGGAGTGTCGAGGCCGACGAGAAGCGTCAGCGTGCCAAGGGCGGCGACAGTGGTTTGCGCCAGGACCGACTTAAAGCCTTCCACCCTCAGCGCTTGCCCCGCCGCGACCATCATCGTTCCAGCCCCGAAGCCGATGAGCAGCGTTTGCCAAATGGCGGTGGATCCAAAGGCCGGATCGAGCACGATCAGCAGGAAGATCCCAAGCTTCACCATGGTGGCGGAGTGCAGATAGGCGGACGCCGGCGTTGGTGCAGCCATGGCGTTGGCGAGCCAGAACTGGAACGGCAGCTGCGCGGACTTGGTGAACGCACCCGCCAGGATCAAAATCAGCGCGAAGGGATAGATCGGCAGCTCGGCAATGCGCGCGCCCTCACCGACGATGACCGTGAATTGCGTGCTTCCGGCCGCCTGAGCGAGAAGCAGAAGCCCTGCCAACAGCGCGAGCCCACCGCCAGCTGTGATCATCAAGGATTGCGTCGCGGCCCTGCGCGCCTCGGGCTTCGTGCTGTCAAAACCGATCAGTAAAAAGGAGATGACGCTCGTCAGTTCCCAGAAGATGAAGAAGATGATGACGTCGTCTGATAGGACAGCCCCGATCATCGCCGCCATGAACGACAGAATTAGGAACGTGAAATACTTGACCCGTGGGTTATCGGAAAAGTAGCTCGCGGAATAGAATACCACGAGTGCTCCGATGCCCGTGATGAGCCAGCAGAACAACAGCGAAAACGCGTCGATCCGGAAGGATAGATTGACTCCCAAGCTGCCGACCCAGGAGATCTGGTGCGTAATCAGATCCGCGGACGTGACCTCACCGGTGATGTAAATCAGCGCGCCCAGCGCAGCGAGCGGCACCAGCACCAAGAGGCGCGGGTTGAGACGACCCAGCGTCCATGGCGCAACCACAGCCGCTGCCAACGCACCAAAAACAATCGCCGGCAACGTCAGCATGCGTCAGCACCCGCCCATCGCGCACAGTGGGTCAACTTGCGGTGTGACGCGTTAGTTCCGCTCTTGTTGAAACGATCGCAACATCCGCGTTCCTCGCTGTGCCGCAGAACTCCACTCAGCCTCATGCGCATCACCGCGTGCATCGTCTCCAATCGGTCTGGAGAGCATAAGTGTGAGCCAGATCAGCGAAGTCCAACCCTGTTAAACGCCGATCGGCGCACTAGGGCATCATCCGCCCCGACGCGTATTGACCATTTCGAAGAAGGGATTGGCCCGCTCGCGCGCCAAAGCACGCCGGAGGCGCAGCGATCGCGCATCAAGCGAAATGCGTTGGCTCGGCGTCTCATGGGGCGCTGCCGTCCCCTTGGAGATCGCCTAACTCACTGTGCGGTGAAGCTCACAGTCGCGGTAGTCGGCGCGCGCACCACACGCACCGCTACGCTCTGCCCATCGCGCGGTGTGGCCTCAACCACCTGCCCGGCCGGCACAGTGAACACTTCACCGTCGAGGCGCACGCGGATCGTTCCCGTTCCGCTGATCGACAGCACAGAACCCCGCTGCGGAATGCTGACCCAACCATCGTCCGCACTGACTGTCATCTGAACGGAAAGGTTCGATCCGCGATCCAAATCGCCAACGCTCCCAGCCCGTCCGCCCGGGCGCAGATCCGCCACGATGACACCGGCAAACATGATCACCAACGCCGCCGTCACAAGCGTACTGAGGGCATCGTTCAGCGGGCGTTCCTTACGCACCGGCCGCGGAGCTTCGTCCGCCAAAGCCAACTCACGCGACGGCTTGCGGCGCGCTGCACGTTTCGGTGTACTGACCGGCAGCGGCGCCGACGTGTCCTTGCGCCTGCCTTTCCGCCCCTTTCGTGCCGACCGCTCCGGGCGCACTCCCAACCGCG
>CAKZYH010000162.1 GCA_937884725.1 uncultured Paracoccaceae bacterium | reverse complement strand
AGCGGCAGATTACTACAATCTCTGGATCGACTTCATCATAAGCAGCGGCTATATTCTCTCCAGCATTGGCACGGCCACGTCCTTGGCGATCTGGATCGAGATCATGCTCGGCAAGCACCCGATACCTGATCTCACCGCTCTCCATCATGTCCGCAAGCGGCGCAAGAAAGGAAATCTCTAGGGTCGGAATAGGCGCGGCGGCAACGAAAAGGACGCTTCGAGGACGGACTGCCGTGCTCGTGGGTGCCGCTGAGCGTGGGTCGGCCCAGCTGAGGTTTGAGCTGCTCGGCGAGGATGCGCTCACGGTGGAGCCTGGCATCCCGCTCGAAAGCGAGCCACTCCTGAAGTCCACTCACGAAGGTGAGTCCGCGGTAACTCCTAGTGTCCATGATTCCGGCTCGATCGTGCCAGACCGCAACCGGAATACCGGCGAGCACCATATCGAGGAGAACGCTCGAGGGCGCTGAGATGCCGTAGGCGTAGCGAGAGAGATCGACCCGGTAGACCGGTAGGTCATTCAGCGTGACGTTGGGCAAAAGCTCCAGGTGGTTCTGGCGCATGTACTTCCCGCTTGGGTGCGGCCGAAGCGTGACGCCGCGCCCCTCCCGATCGAGCTCAGTGCAGAACGCTTCAAATGTCTCGAGGAAGGATGCGCCGTGGCTACCACTCGCGTTCAGGCGAACCGAGTGCAGGTTCTCGCACACGAGTCCGCCCTTCACCGGCGGATGGTCCCCCTCTGGGATGGTCTTCTGGAGGAGTGTCGCCGGTCCGGTGACAGCGATTTTTGGGCGCTGTGAGGCGACTGTGGAGACGAGTGTCGCTGGATCCGCCCAGGCCGCGATGACGTCGGCGCCGAACGTGACGTTCTCGCCGTGTGCGATCACGTGCTCGCGGTTCTGCATGAATCCGATGCACTCGTACCCGTGCTGGAGCGTGACCCTAAGGAAGGATTTGCCTGCGAGGCGGTGGGCCAGATGGGTCTCATGATGGCCCGGAAAGTCTGATTCGCTGGCGCTGAAGATGATCCCGCAGCGGCCGCGATAGGCCTCCTTCAGATCGTCGGACCCACAGAAGCGCACGAGCTCAGCGCCAGTGTCTGCGACGATCGCCTCTGTTTCGCGCGCCCACCTTTCAGATTTGTCGCGCTTGAAGAATTGGCTGCTCGCAAGGACAAGGATGTCGGCATCGAATTCGCGCGCGGCGAGGTAGATGAGCATGCGCACGATATTGACGTCCTGCAGGAGATTGAGGACGAAGGCGACCGTTGGCCTTGCGCTCACGCCGTCCGCCTCCGATCCGGTGGTCTGCGGCTCATCCCTTTACCTCTCGGACCGCTGTCACCCGGTCTATGACATTGACGAGATGATGAGCCCGGATTGCACCTGGACCGACGGGATCGGGAACGTCGCGACGGGCGACCGAATCGAGACAGAGCGCGTGAACCGCGGTTGTGACAAGGTGAGTTTTCCCCTCGGCCGCATTGGCGAGCGCGAGCTGAAGGAGGGTGGCATCACCGACCGGGTTTGGGGCAATCCTGTCAAAGTGTGCGAGCGCCTCGGAGCAGAACAGGACGAGCTCCGGACCCGCAGCGACCACCGGAAAGGTGGCCTCGGGCAGTGCACCAAGAATGTCCGGCCTGCTGAAAGTGACCGTCGGGTCGGTCATGATTGAAATGCCTGTGGCGAACCAGCCGCCGGCCGCGACAGTGGGCGCAGCAAGGCCGCCGGCTACAGAGCTTTCGACGAGAAGGCAGCTTGCTGCGCCCACCCCGTCAGCTTGGGCGAGGACGAACAGTGTCTCGAGGGTGCGAGGATCCGGCATAGCAACAGAATCAGAAACGAGCAGGACATAGCGTCCTCCAGCGGCCTGCGCGGCGGCTAAGCGGTCCGCAAGTGTAGGGCTGATTGGATCGAGGATGCTGCAGCAATCGCCAAAGCGGGCGGCAATCTCGATGACTGCCCCGTCGACGGCAGCCGGCTGGAGCGGAGCGATGCGGATTTCAGCGAGAGCCGCAAGGGTTTGGGCGGAGAGGTCTTCGAGGAGGTTTGCGGTCCGGTCGGCATCGCGAGCGACGAGGAGGACAACAAGATCGCCTGCGGCGCAGGTCTTCTGGTCAAACGGGCGTTTCAGACGTGATGAGGTACCGGGTGCGGCCAAGACATCTGTGCCTGCGGGAGAGCGGAAGCAGATTGCCAGAGGAAAGGCCGTAGTGCCTACGATCGGCTCGGAACTCGAGGCGCTCGTCGATGAGAGGAGAGGTAGTGGCTCTGCTCCGTACGGCTGGAGGTCGGTGAGCGACGCTACCGCCGCGGGCAGCGCGATAGCGTGGCGCGGAGCGCGGGTAGCGTGGTTGGCGATGAGGAAGGGTCCCAGACGCACCCCGTCACCCTCTTGACGGGCGAGAAGAGCGGATAGGGTCGGAACGGCGCCGGACGGAATATGGAGCACGCCACCGTCTGCGCGCGCCGGCTCTGCCTCACCGACAGCGACGCCAAAAACGGTGCCGAGCCAACGGGTCAAAACGCCATGAGCCATTGGACCCGACCCGCCTGGCGGTGGGACGATACGGGCGACCGCGAACGGTGTAGACGCCGGGGCGAAGATTGCGCCGAGTGCCTCGTCCCACCGCGTGAGAGCCTCAGTCGTCGTGTCGATCCGCGGCATGGAGGCTGCAAGCTCGGCGTAGTGGAGACCACCCCGCAGAAGTGACGGAAAGGCAATGACCGCCGCCTCCGCGTCGCCGGATCGTGCCCTGGCGTTGAGACGCGACAAGAGGAGGATGGGCATCAACGGGTCGCCGAGGAGAAGGTCCATAAAGACCGGTCCCTGACCCACGATCGCCTCACCTATGAGCATGAGCTCGGTGGGTGCGCCCTCCGCGCTGACCTGAAAGGCGGCGACGTGGTGCTGACGTCGCCCGTTCTCGCTACCGGCAAACCTAAGGCGCAAAAGCCTGTCGCCTTCGAGATGCCAAGCGTCCTCTAGGCGGCACGGCCCCGCGCGCAGCCATGCTCCGGCGGCATACAGCGCATCTGCATCGAACCAATCCCCGCCCACACCCTCAGTGCCGTCCGGTTGGGACAGTCCTGAGAGACGGCAGAAGGCCTGCAAAGCAATATTCCCCCGATCGTCAACGGCCGTGTAGGGATCGCCGAATCTCTCGTGTGGTGGCGCCAAGACGCGGCGGTGATCTGGTTCGTCCTCAGGACGCGCAACGATCGGGAAACCGTCGCTCGGTGTCGTCTTCGTCGCTGCCTCAAAGCGATGCGCCTCGACGGGGGATGTCGCCTTCGCTTTCCAGCGCGGCCAGTTGGCGAGCCGCCACATCATCCATCTGATTGCCCCTTCAAGGCGGGTAAGACGTCCAGACATTGTCGTCTTATTTCTCGTCGTTGGCTGTTGGGTGCGCAGGGCCAGGTCAGAAGGCCCCGTCGGTCCACCCATCCGGCGTGGGATGCATTTGAAGGCTGTCATTGCGCAACTCGGCACAGCAGGCAACTGGAGGATGGGATGCCCTTGGCAGCGGGGTAGTGTCTCGCTGCGCTGCGGTTACTGGACGAGATCGAGGATGGCGCGGCTGAAGCTATCCCAATTGTGCCCAAGTACTGTGCTCCGGACGTCCGCCTTGATCGTCAAAGCTTTCTCGACGAGATCAGCGACTTCCGCCGCGGACGCATCGGCGTCGAACAGCAGGCCGTTCTCACCGTGCCGGATGAGGTCGGGCGCAAAGCCGGTACGGCTCGCGACAGGCACCGCGTTCTCCATCATAGCCTCCAGGAGGGCGATCGGGCCATCGTCGAGACGCGAGGTGGAGAGAAAAACGTCAAAGCTCGCATAGACTGTGTGGTGCGGTGCCGGAGGGGCGGCAAGATAGCTAAAGTTTGACCGAACCCTCAGGTCTTCGAAGAGGGCGTATTCGCGCCAACCCTCACCGACAAGGACGAAGCTTCGGTGTGGGAGGAGGTGGACGAGCTCACGGATGAGATCGGGGTTCTGCCGCTCGTGAAACGGTGAGGCCAGCCCAACCGCACCATTGCCACGTACATGGCCGACGAAGAGCGCCGGATCTGCGCCGCCGATGACGACGGCGGTGCGCGCCGGGTCGAGCCCACGCTCGATCCACAGCCGGCGATCCGCCTCGCTGGAGAAGACAACTCGCGTTGCGCGCGCAAGACTCTCCATCGACTGTGCGACGCGCTCCGGCGTCTGGGGTCGTGTCTGAGTATGCTGGACGAGGGTGGTGGCGCCAGCGAGAAGCTCAGAATTATGCTCCAGCGCTGCGCTCAGGAGCGCGGCATCGGAGAAGATGTAGGCCGCGCCCTTTGGCAGATGCGTCCCGCCGCAAACGACCCGCCATCTTCCAGGCTGACGCGATCCGATTTCGTGGCAGATAGCGGCTTGAAGCGAGCCGCGGCTTCCGGGCGGGACAACGAAGACGAGCGCAAAGGAGCCGTCCGGGTGTGTATGCTGCGGGAAGGTGCTGGGTACCGGGAGCTCTGAACCTTTATCCGGAAGCGATTCCGGAACGGGCGGAAGCCAGCCATCCGGCAGCGCCCGGGCGGCGAAGATCCGGGTCTGCCGGATCCCGGAGAGCTTGAACAGGCGCTGTGCCGCCTTCCCTTTTGGATCGCCGACGACTGCGATGTGGATACCGTGAAGGGCTCCTGCATGGAGCTTCTCTGGCTTGTCGTAAATACGCGGCAGGAGGGAGAGGGACAGCAGCGCGTCGCGCACCGAGCTGTCCTCGTCCGCAGCCGATTGGGCAAGCAGAACCTCGCACCTAAAGCCCGCGGAGACCGCCTCCTCCAAGGGTCTTCGGAGCGCGTCGACATCCCCACTCGCCTCAATCAGGAAGAGGATGCCGCAGTCCGCCGCTTCACGAAGGGGAGCCTCTTGCGCCTGCGCCAAGCTCGCGGCGAGAACCCTCTCCCACAGCCCCGCGATGGGCTCGGGCGCGTAGCGGCGCAGGATTGGCCCCGCCGGCTCGACGACCCGTTTTTGGGCGGAAAGCCTGTCGGACAGACGGCACTCTTTGAGATCAGTCTCCAAACGATTAGGCCCGCCAAGGAGGACACCCTCGAACTCGAGCGGCCGTTTGATCGCAAGCGTGGCGACGGGTACGCCCGCGGCAAGGGATTGGAGCGTACGGTTCAGCGACTTGATGCTACTGAACTCATCGTCGCCGCTGGTGAGCAAGGTCATGTTCGCGCCAGCAAGCTCGTCGTAGACAGCTTCCGCCGACCATGGAACGTAACGGGCCGGCACGCCACTATTGCGCGTCAATGCCCGGAACAGCGTCTCGCTGTTGCTGACGACGACAAGTTCGAGGGGAACAGTCTCGTTCAGCCTGGCAAGGACAGGCATTGCCGGCAGGAGGCTGAAAATGCCGAAGTTCGAGTGCCTTGCGCCGCTATTGCCAAACCAGAGGACGCGTTTGCGCCGCTTCAGGGACGGATTGCGGAGCCACGCTTTTCCCCCCGCAAGAGGGTCAGCAGGGCGCTTGCGCAGTCTGGCAGCGCCGAGAAAGTCGGCAACAAGATCGTACACCTCGCGCGTCTCGGCGATATCTGGGATGACATAGACTTCAGGCTCGTGCACTTTAGCCGCGGCCGCGTGCTCGCGCACCCGTTCGGCCATCGCTGCGCTCGGGACCGTTACGGCGGCCAGCGCTGGGGCGAGCGCAGCAAAGTGGAGAACGTTCCGTCCGTCCCGGTTGCTGCCGTAGCGGGGCGACACGATGTCGTCGCAAAGGTCAAGAAAGAGCGGGATCTTCCGAGTATAGGCGATCGCCGCGACATCGAGAACAGCGGCGTCGATCCGCTTCACAATCACGATGGCATCGAGCGAGCCGGCAGACCGCATCACCTCTTCCGGATCTTGAAATAAGGTGCTGACATGGCCTTTCGCTGAGAGAACGCGCGCTATGTGGTGGCAGCGGTAGCGCACCGATGCGGAGGTCAACTCACCGGTCGCGAGGAACCATCCTATCGACAGTGATGCGCCGTTTAGTTTCACGTTCCTCGCACCGCAACTCTCCCAAACGTCATGGCGTACCGGCTTCACTGGCCTGTCAATCGTGCGTCATGATTGTCTGTTTGGAGGTAATTCAGCTAAGTGGCATCAACTAAATGATCATTCGCTCGCAGCCCCGGCAAGATTGGAGAGCCAGCTTCTTTGACGGGAAGCTGATAGCCAGTCAGCGAACGCGCTGTAGCGTGGCAAAAACCGCATGTCGAGTGGCGTCCCCATAACCAGCCGCGCTGTTGGTCAATCTGGCATCGCATGATAGGCGATGCGAGCCGCGACTTGCGGAAGTCGACGAGGTGTATGGGGGCTGCGAGCGTCGTGTTCACGCGGTCAGGGGAGTAGAGTGTCCTTTATCGATAAGCTGATGGGGATTGCGACCGGCGCAGGCCTCGGGGGACGCGGTCGTATAGACATGTCGCAAACCCCACTGACTGAGGAAGCAAGTTCTTCGAGCACAGCGGGGCAACACGGCATCGTAGAGTTTTTCGAGCTGACCCTGAAAGACCGCGAAAAGAAGCGCGCCCGCACCATTGGCGGCAAGAAGCGACCCATTCTCCAGGACGTCACGTTTAAGCTTCCTACGGGAGCCTATGCCCTCCTAGGCGACCCGATCGACCGGATGGCATTTATAGATCTTATAATTGGCCGCCGCCACGCTGCCGCCGGCAAGATGAACATTTACACGAGGATGTCCTATCCGATCGGACGGATCGTTCACTTTAGTCCACCAGTCATCGGGGGTGACTACGTCCGCTTCCTGTCGCAACTCTACAATTTTGTCGAGAACGACGCACTTGCGACCATGCGAGACGTATTACCTTGGCCGAATGTTCTCGCCCACCGACTCGATGATACCCGTAATCACGAACGCCTCGCTCTTTCCCTCGGAGTTGCGACTTTTATTGATGTCGATACATACATCATTGACGGTAATATTATCGATCCATTCTTCCCCGTTGAGTTTGTACGCTTTGTAGCTGAGCGATTTGCCGCCCGCACGGCGGATCGCAACATCCTCATCTCAACCCGTCAATATCAGGTGGCCTGCAGCGTCGCTGTGGACAGCCTCATCATCGAGAACGGACAACTCATGATTGAAGAGGGTGTAGACGCAGGTAAAGTTAAGGCTACGCACCTGGCCGTGGCATCTGCGCCAGCCGAAGAGCGCGACGATGATGATGATGGCATTATCTAACGAACGTGCCTGAATGTATCGTAGCGTCAGCGCTCATCTGGAGTGCTCGCTGACGGGCCGCCCGGGGAGTAGGGCTTTGTGCGGATGTGCTTCGCACTGAACTCCTTGCACGCCATGCGCAAGGCATTGGAACAACAGCAGCTGCCGTTGTCGGTGATGACCTGACGCACTTTGATTCCGAGGCTCTGATAGCAACGGACGGTGGCCCGCGCATAAGCCACAGTACTACCGGCCCTTCCATCAGTATAAACGGCTGTGGAGGTGAGCCAGGGGGGATCGTCAACGGCCACATGGACGAACTCCCAGCCATATCCTTTGCCCCTGGCGCGCGGTGTCGCCTTCCCAGTGTGATCTCCTGTGACCCGGCGGATGGGAAGCTCAAAACGGCCCAGCTTCCTGAAGCGCCCAGGTGGATCATGTCACCTAGTGCTTTGTGTTCGCGATGCTTCTTCGGAGGCTTAGGCTCAAGGTGCTTTTCCGGGGACAGACCTTCGGCTCTGAGAATACGGCTTACGGTGGCGGGGTGAACGCTCACGATCTTCGCGATGGCCTTGCCGGTGAGGCGCTCCCGACGCAACCGGACGACGTCCTGGCGGGTCGCATCGGGCAGCTGGGAAGGACGCCGTTCGGCTCGGGAAGAGCGGCCTCTTATCTGAGCGGCGGTCCCCAAAGCTGCCGACGGGGACTGCGATCCTGTTTTATGGCGGCCTAGCCGCTGCGCGCGACATGGCCGAGCTTGAAATTCTCGCTCTTGCGAAGGTGCCTAAGGTCAAGCTGCGCCTGTTTGCCAGCGCCGCAATGGACGCATCGAGCAACGCCTCGAGGTTGGTCGCGAGGACGTCTCGGCTATGGATCTTCCCGCCCCGCCGGAAGCGGTTCCTTGTTATTGTGGTTTACGGCCCGCCACCATAAACAGATCTGGCCGGTCTTTTATGTTCCGAAACACCTCAAGGCGTTCGATGACTAGCCCAGCATCCATCATCGGGGACAGAAGATCCGTGATCGACCCGTGTTCTTCAGGTGGAGCAACGACCTTCTTATCAGCACGATTCCATATGAAGTTCGTTCCTGCTAGTAGGTCGACCGCAATACAGAAGATCCCTCCAGCGCGAAGCCGATGGGCGTACTGGTGGATGATATGGTCGCGTTGCGATCGGGCGATATGACTGAAAACACAAACAGATGAAATTGCTGAATAGGTCAATTTCGACTTATATTTATCGACGCTCACATTGAATGAACGCATCTGATTACTGATGGTCGCGTAATCGAAATAGCCCCACTCTGTCCAGTCGTCCTGGATAGGGTAGGCCCGCACGACCGGGTGTGAATCGACACAGGTGACGTTGACGCCCCGCCGCGCGGCCCAGACCGGGACGGGCCCGAGCCCAGATCCCATGTCGAGGAGGTGGTCGCCGGGCGCGAGCTCGGTGAGCGCGTCCGCGAACCAAGGATTGGTCAGAAGATGGCTCGTGCACTGCGAGAAAAAGCCAAACGATTCCCTCGCCAACTCGACGAGCTCGTATAAGAGCTCGGGATGCTCGGCCTTCAGGAGTTCGGCCGCAAGTCGTGCATCGGAAATGTCTCGTGGATGACCCGTATGTGGCATCGCCGCTCCCTTTTACTGCGGGCCGGTGCCGGCGCGCTCATTCGACAATAGCTCGCAAAGGGCCTGCACGACCTGATTGGCGCTGTGCACCGGGAGTTCGGGATAGATCGGCAGGCTCATGATCCGCGCGCAGACGGCGTCCGTCACTGGAAGGCCGCCCGGCGCGAGGGGGATCCTGTCCGCGTAGGCCGGTTGGCGGTGGATGGGCACCGGATAGTGGATGGCGGTTGCGATGCCGCGCGCCGCAAGAGCGTCCCGCACCCTGTCGCGCTCCTCCACCTCGACCACGTACTGGTGAAAGACGTGCGCGCTCCGGTGGTCGCGACGGGGCGGGACGACGATGCCGTCGAGGCCGGCATCGTAGAGGTCGGCGATCCGCCGCCGTGCCGCGTTGCCATCCTCCAGCGCAGCGAGCCTCAAACGCAGGATCGCGGCCTGCAGCTCGTCCAGCCGAGAGTTTATTCCAGCAAATAGGCTGCGTCGCTCTGCGTCCCAGCCGTACTGGCGCAGACGATGCACCTGCTCGCCGACCGCGCCCAGATTCTTGGTTGGATAAAGGCTGAGGGCCGCCATGCATCCGATCGCGCCGACCCTTTGGCCCTCTACAGGAAACGACGATCTTCGAGGTGGCGCAGATGATGATGGAAGCCCTCAGTTTGTCGGCAATTGCTTCCGGAACACCGACGATTTCGCTTCGCTAGGGAGTTGGGAACCTTCTCACTTGGACAAAGCAGGTCGGCCAGCCCAACCAATTCGTCTTGGCCAAACGACCGAATGAATAATAGTCGAGGCACCAAGATGAGACCGTGGTGTCGAGCGTCGTAATAAGGCGTTTGCGGTTAGCAAACGCCTTATTAACTGGGGCCTAAGCAATCGCTCCGACTCCAGGTGTTGCTTGGCGCGATGAATCTTACCGCGGTTGTGTAGTACCGCGCAGTGGGCCTTATGCTGCCTGACCATCATGTCTATTTGAATGCGCGGTCACTGTTTGCGGATAGTTCTGTCACTGCGCT
>CAKZYH010000161.1 GCA_937884725.1 uncultured Paracoccaceae bacterium | reverse complement strand
AAGATCACAAACGCAAGGCCATTGATGGCAATAGTGCCGAGCAACACAGGTCTGCGACCGATGCGGTCTGATAGGGCTCCAAGGATTGGTCCAAATATGAACTGCATCAGGCTGTAGCCTGCGACAAGAGCGCCAATTACAGCTGCTGATGCACCAAAAGAACGTGCATGGTCCGGCAAGAGCGGGATCACGACCCCGAACCCAAGAAGATCAAGGAAGATCGTCAGCATGAGAATGCCAACGGCCGCCTTGCTTTTTCCCTGTTGTGCGGGAGAGGCGTCAGATGCCGTAAGGGTTCCCTGTGCCATGATCATGCCGCCTCAGGCATGGAGATCTCATACGGGTTCGGGATGCTCATTTCGCGCCCAACAACGTTCCCGTCGGCATCTACATGCGGTGGCTCTGAGAACGCCTTCAGCCCTGCAAGGTCTTTGACATGCATCTTGCGGGTCCACTTACTGATGCCCGCAACGTTCCAGATTAAGTTGAACGGTGGCGGCATCCGATTGATAAAGGACAAGATCACTTTCGTGTTGTCTTCATCGATTTCTTCAAGAGTAAACACCATTGTCGGGAAGTGCGGCGGCCCTGCCCCTTCGAGGGTGAAGGACACAGAATAGTTGGGCTGTAGCGACTGTAACTCCTGAAACCCCATCGCCTTCCCCTTTGAGAAGAAGACAGTGCGGGTTCCGACAGTGCCGTCCTCACCTTCGATGGCGTGACTGATGTCGACGGCGCATTTTGATTTGGTTTCTTTGGGCCACGCGGACCAACGCATGAGACGCTGTTGGAGCCGGATATCATCGTAAATCTGCCAAGCGGGCGCGTTGATGGTGACGGCCTCCTCGTACTCCAACCTTGTCGGAGACAGGGCGGATAGCAGGATAACGGTGAGGGTAAGGCAGCCAATGATGGCGGCGATGGTCGTCAGAACGGCAAGCATTGACAGCTCCTTGCGATTGGATGTGACGCCAGTGCATCGCATCCATTACCAATATAGCTTGATAATCAAGAAACTTGTCGAAAGAGTCAACCGCGCTTGCTGAGGGCTACTTTTTCGATTTCCTCTCACGTTGCAGATCGCGCAGAGTCATCCCGCGTCCGATGGCTGCCATTGCCTCTGCGACACGGCGGGCTTCCGTAGGCTCGGTCCTGGCTGAAGCCACGTGGAACGAGAACATGCGTTTTTTGCCCGCTGTGAGTGCTAACCACGCAGCGTTCACAGCGTCATCGCCGTCTAGTGCGCGCTGTAAGCTTCTGGGGGTGTCGACATGATTTTGATCGTCGACCCTAAACCGCATCTCAACCAAATCACCGACATCAAACCCTGTCTGTCTCCTGACCTCAGGTGACACTATGAAGTAGCGCCGCCCATCACCGACAGGCATCCAAGCGCCGCGCACAGGGACATCTGCGATTTCACCATCCACCCTCAATCGTGGGTAGATGTCGAAAGGCAATTCCTTCTCTAAACTGTGCGGCATAAACAAAACTCTGTAGGTCAGCACCTTTGTTTTACCGACGCCCTGTAGTGAGATGATATCCTCAAATGCGTGTGTGAAGTAAGACATGTATCGCTGACTGGTTGTTTAATCCGAGAAGACCTTGCATATTATAAGCCTATCAACTCACTTGGCAATCAAGATATATGGGCCGTATGACAGACCGGAAGCGATGCGATGTTGATCACAGCGTTGAGGACTTGGTTCAGGTCTGCCGGCGGCTTTACGAAGCCATTGATAAGCTCGACACGCGGGCAGCTTCCCTTGTGAACGTCAGCCGTAACGATCTTCGGTGCTTGAATCTCTTGGCAGAAGCTCCCTCCAAGCCAAGCCGTATCGCCAAAGAACTCGGCCTTACGTCAGGCTCTGTAACCAGCCTTCTGGACAGATTAGAACGCGCAAACCTGATCCGACGTGACCGAGATCCAGACGACCGTCGCGGCGTTGTCGTGCACCCAACCGAGCACTTGTTTACTACTGTTGGGCCACTTTATCGAAGTACGGTCCTTAAACTCGAAGAGCGTGCGGCGGAGTACTCCCAAACTGAACTCAATGATGCGGTGCGCTACTTGGGCGATGCGGCTAGAGCCTATGAAGACTCAGGAGCCTAGAAGGCGAATTATTGCCCTCAAAAACAAACGTTTTTGAGGGCCTGTCGGCGCACTCTCTACGGCGATCTGCAAAGCGCGGATTTCCGCCAATCCAAAATTCTCAAAACTATATCTTGTAATTTATCTCTCAAATCATGTACTACTTGATGAGTAATGAGAGGATTGTATGCTCGTCGGATACGCCCGCGTCTCAACACAGGATCAGAAGCCCGCACTTCAGCTGGATGCGCTGAAGAAGGTCGGCTGGGAAAAGATCTTTAGAGAGAAAGCATCCGGTGCGCAGCGTGACCGGCCACAGCTGGCCGCCGCCATCGACTATATGCGCGAAGGCGACACCCTCGTTGTGTGGAAGCTGGATCGCCTCGCGCGCTCCATGAAACAGCTCATTGAGACGGTCGAGGGATTGGAGGCCTAAGGGAGCGGCTTTCGCTCAATCACCGAGGCCATCGACACCACCACGTCGGGCGGCAAGCTAGTCTTCCATATCTTCGGAGCTCTCGCCGAGTTTGAGCGGTCCATCATCCGAGAGCGCACCACAGCCGGGCTGCAAGCGGCTAGAGCCCGCGGGCGGGTTGGGGGGAGGCCGAACAAACTCTCTGAGGCCGATCTGAAAGCGGCCAGAGCTATGCTGGCTGATGATGACTTCACCGTGGATGAAGTCGCCGCGCGCATGGGCGTTTCGCCGGCAACGCTCTACCGATACCTCCCGGCGCCCCGTTCAACGATCACTCTGAAGGAGGCGACATGAGCCAGCTCGACCTCTTTCCCACCGACGTGCATCTTCGCTGCATCGATGCGACCACAAACAAGCGCCGGTTCTACGCCTTGTCCATCCAGCGCACGCTCTTTGGAGAATGGGCCCTCGTGCGCGAATGGGGCCGGATTGGTGTCAGCGGCCGACTGCGCAGCGACCTTTACCCATCCGCGGGACCGGCAATTGATGCGCTCGCCGACCTGACGCGGC
>CAKZYH010000160.1 GCA_937884725.1 uncultured Paracoccaceae bacterium | reverse complement strand
CTGAGCGAATCCACATCATCGGCCGGGATGTAACGCCCGCCAGTATTGTCCGCTAAACAAGAGACTTGGCGCCCCTCTTCTTCGGTCAATCCAAAACCGATCACATGGGCGGTGAAACCAACCCCAGATCGCTCCAGTTCGTTGCCCAGTGCACAGGGATCGGCGTTACAAGTCTCCAGTCCATCGGTAATCAAAATAACGGTCGCGTTGTCCTCGGTGTAGCGAAGAGCTTCGGCGGCTTGGCGGACAGCGTCCGACAGCGGAGTTTTGCCTTTCGGGTTAAGGCCCTCAACAGCGCGAGAAATCTGCCCGGCCGTCTGCGATACAGGACCGGGAGGGACGAGCAGCTGAATGTCTGAACAGTCGCCTTTTCGATTATGGCCGTAGGCGATGAGCCCCAAATCCATGCCGGCCGGAAACTCCGGCAGCACGCGGGAGAGCGTCTGTCGCGCCGACACGATCTTGTTCACGCCATTGATTTGGCCCCACATGGAGCCCGAGCCATCAAAAACAATGATGGCGCGTTCGGCTGCATTTGCTTTCGGTACCTCCGACAGCACAGATGCGCCCAAAAGCAACGCGCAACCCGCAATGCCATTCATGGAGTACCGAAAAAGATCCGACATGGACGTGTTCCTCATCAATGGCCCCGGTCGATCATACCGGTCTCGAACCGAGCGCGCACTCGGCCATCAAACCTACCGTGTATGGCGACTGCATAACACTTAAAGCGTCTCGCCGCCCGGCCTCTCTTTCCCCTTAAGAAAGCCTAAATCGATAATCGCCACCACAAAGGCGAGAAAACCTGCTGCCAGCAGGACCGTACCGAGCGTTGTTGGGCTCGAGACCGTCAGGTCCCCGAAGGTTTCATTCACAAACCCAACCCCGGCAGTCTGCGCAAAATTTGCGACCACACCGGGGGCAAGGTAAGCAACCAGCCAAGCATTTAGATGGTTACGTCCACGATCCCTCAATCGTTTTCGCGACAAGGCTACGGCCGGGTAGAGAAGAAGCAGGAGTATCCCGAAGCTAAGCCATTGACCCACCCGCCCTGTGGTGAGCGAAAGACCCGCCACGAGCAATGACGCCACAATACTGACCACAAACAGGACGACCAACCCCAGCCAAAACTGACCGCGCCCAATTTTGCCTGTCATCCCGAACAACAGCGACATACCCTTGGCCGTGCTTACTGGCTGAAGGTAAAAGACAACGCTTGCGATTCGCCGTCGCCGATGTTGATCGTTTCGGAATGGCTCTCGCCAGTGTCTTGGTTTGTGAGGGACACCTCCCACTCACCGGGGTCGACATAGTTGGCCCCGCGGTGGTTCCTCCAACCCGTCGTGCTCACAGACCCACCAAAAGCGCCCCCGCCAATGCCATTGAGCCCCAGGTCCACAAGCGCGTTGTCGGCGAGCCCCGTCGCTTCCAACACGAGACGGCCCTTTCCTGTGATCGGCACTTCTACGATCTGGTTGCCATCTTCCGGCTCAGACAACACGATAACTTCATCATGGCTGTAATTGTTGAACCCAATACTGACGGCAATCTCTCCCTCACTGAGCGGGTACACGCCGTCGACCCCCTCGGACTGAAATCTCTCAGCCCAATCGATCCAAAAGATCGAATTGTCATCGTTCCGGTCCACACGCTCGGCTTTCCCCACTGTGGTCGCGCGCCACACCACATCCCCGGTAACATCCATTCGATCCGCGCCGAACACCGGGATGATCTTCAACCCCTTCACATCTTCCGGCTCTTGGCTGCCTCCCGACGTGGGTTCGTTGCAGGCTGCCAGCCCAAGGGCTAGGGCGAGACACAGGGTGATTTGAATGTTGCTAGCCAACGTCATCACATACTCAGATGCTTTTGTTGCAAAACCAGGGCTTGATTGAGCTCAACGCGAGAACTTGCCCCAGTGTTACAGTTTCCGTTCCGCTTGTTCATTGTCATCGTGTGCAGCGCGGTCGAGCGGAGAGGGCTGATCCAACCCTCCTGGACCGCAATCGCAAGTGTTTGCTCGCGCGTGTGGGCGCCAAGGCGCAGCCGCGCATTTTTGAAGTGGTACTCGACTGTGACCGCGGCGATCCCGAGTTCCTCTGCAATCTCCTTCGGCCGCAAACCCTGCGCGAGAAGGCCGTAACAGTCGCGCTCGCGCCCGGTCAGACGCCGGTCTGGGGAGCGGACGGCGATGGTTTCAGATTGCTGCATTCCTGTCGCCACCCATTGACGCGCTCTCCCTCTCACCACGTTGCCAAGCCTTCGGTTTTGGCTCATGACCAAAACTGGTTATCGAACAGCACAAGCCACAGCGCATGTCGTCGGAGAAAAAGGCCTACGGGGAGGACGATCTCTCAGCGGCGATGAACATGATCGACGCAGTGTACGGTACTGTTTTTGACCAAGATCGTTTCGATGAACTCGTAGATCTTTCCGCCCGACAGATCTTGAACCCATCAGAACGCGACCGCTTCGCCACGTTGAAAGAAATGCTCGAAGGGCACCTTGAGCGCGCTGAAGAAATGCTTGTGCACGTGCCGGCACCAGATATCAACGGTGTCGACGCATTGCCGGAATTTCTCCTCGGCCGCCAGGGCGACGTGCTGCAGACCAATAACAAAGCCCGCGCGTTGTTCAGCATAACGGATGAAACTGCTATCGATGATTTAAATCTTAGTATTGATGAGCGCACTGCCCTGTCGAACTACCTGAAGGGGAGTAGTGATATTCCCCCGGTGCTTCGGCTTAGCCGTAACGACACAAGCAAACCATACCTCATGTTTGTGGAAAGGGCGCGCGCGCAGACCAAGGCGGAGCTGAGGATATTTGGGACCGACGCGCTGTGGGGGGAACGGGCGTCGAATGCGTCGAAAACGCTCTTCGGGTTATCGCCGTCTGAGGCAGAGGTCCTTGGCCACATTTTGTCAGGGCTCTCCCCCGCAGAGGTCGCCACCGAGCGGGGGCGCTCGCTGGAGACGGTTCGCCAGCAGATCCGATCCATGATCGCAAAGACGCAAACCCATGGAATACAAGGTCTTGCGAGACTTGGTTCAGCCATCGCACAGTCCGCCGAACGACAGCGGTCGATCGTGTCGGCGCCCGGACTCAACGCGACGCGAGACGTTGTTGCTTTGCCCAATGGCCGGACGACAGACTATATCTGGCAGGGCGCCCCGGATGGAACACCTGTCGTCTTTCTCCACGGCTGCCTGTGCGGTAACAGATTTCCCACCGGTGCTACGGAGTATTTCCACCAAAACGGCATTCGTCTCATCGCACCAGCCCGCCCGTATCACGGCCAGACGTCCGGCCATGACGCGATGATCACATCGCCGGAACGCTACGCGCCTGACTTGCTTTATCTTCTTGATCACTTGGGCGTCGACCAGTTTCATCTTCTAGCGTTCGATACGGGCGCGATTGTTTCGCTCAGCATCGCGGACGCATTGCGAGACCGGATCACCGGCGTAACCTGCGTCGGAGCACAACCGCCAATGCGCAGTTGGCGAGACTTTGCATCCGCACCGCCGCAACAAAGCCTGTTTGCCGTCATGCCGACGATCTCGCTCCCCTTACTGCGCTTTTTGGCAAAAGCGGGTGACCGCCGCCTCAAGCGTGACGGCGCTGACGGATTTGCAAAGAACGTCTTCCTGGGGGCGGACGCCGATCTCAGGGCTTGTGACGACGCCGAACTCCTCAACCTCTTCTGGGAAGGCCATTTGTTTCACGTTGAAAACGGATCTGACGGCTTCATCAACGATTGCCGGCTCGTCGCTGCCCCGTGGGCCAATCGGCTCAAGCTGCCGGACGTCCCCATCCACTTTGTTCATGGGGAACTGGATGTGTCGGTCGCGCCGGACCGAATCTTCAACTTTGCAAAAGAGGTTGATGCCGAGGTGACGATCATCCCTGCCGCGGGCCACTCCGCAATCTTCAGTCACTGGCCCAAAGTATTTGAAGTCGTGTCTCGCAGTCTCCCCAACGATCACTAGCGCATCATCCGATCAGACTGACTCAGTCAGATCGAAAAGATGATGCGCCAGACAAAAGAGCGACCGCGTTTTCATCCGATCAGGTTGTTCCAACCTGATCGGATCGCGGTCTAGCCCCAAACGACATGCTGGTCGTCTGTGCAAGGTCAACGTAACCAGTGCGCAGCATCACCACAACAACCCCCAGAGAACACCGGCCATTCTGGGCGGCTCACCACTCGCACATGTCGTGCAGCGCCCGTGCCGTCTGGGTTGCGGGCAGCGTGCAGGCTGCAAACTGTCCGCAACACACCGCAGAACATGACAAAAATTCGCCGGAAGGCCGGTCTGGCGTCGACGCGGCCACATGGCCAGCGAAATCCTGGCACGTGCACCCGCACCGCTGAGACCCGGCTCCGCCTGATAAATTCGATACCGGCGACACGCGCGTCGGCCCCTCCCGCGGGTCCCCGTCGAGCCCGGCCGGAGCCACCCCGCGCAGCGCCCGCACTTCGCTCTGCCA
Organism: uncultured Paracoccaceae bacterium; assembly: GCA_937884725.1. GTDB lineage: Bacteria > Pseudomonadota > Alphaproteobacteria > Rhizobiales > Amorphaceae > Acuticoccus. The sequence continues at coordinate 13,313 of CAKZYH010000160.1, read as the reverse complement.
CCTGTCCCGATAATAGCGGGACATTAAAGTGGGCACGGCCACCCGGTCCCTCTGGCGCACTCGATGGTCCAGAAATGGCAAAGTCTGGACCGCGCTCACGCCTGAGAACGGACCGTTCGCGATGTCGATCTGAACCGTCACCGCGTCCTCCCTGCGCTCCAGAACGGTCAGCGTCGCACTCTTTTCACTCACGTTGTTACCAAAACCGCCTAGAAACGACACCGCTCCCAAGGAAAACCGCCGCCCTTCCTCAAGATCAGTAAGACTTAACTGCACCGGCGCAAACCCACCGTTTGCACCGGCTTCCACAAAGGCCAGCATCTCCCGCTCCTCCTGCGCCATCGGAAGCGTGAGGCGGCCAAAATCGACGGTGTAGCGGTTCTGCGTCACATTAAAGCCCAGCAGCGTTCCGTCGCCCGACAGCGCGTCGTTCGCCTCCTCGCGCAGCGCGGCAAGGTCGGCCGCACCGCCCCGCGCAAGCGTTGGCAGCTTCCCCATCGCCTCAGCGTCCCCGCCCGCAAAGAAGAACGACTGGAGGGGATCCACCACCCCGCGACCCCCTGCCAATTCGCTCACAATTTCAGCGTTAAGGTCGCTCAGCGGGTCGGAACGGTCGTCATCGCCAAAGTCGAACGGGTTGAAGTCCTGGGCGGTAAAGCCCCGCGTGATCGGTTCGATCTCAACGGCCCGCCACGCCCCACCGCGCCCATTGGAGAACCGCCCCTGAGACATCAGCGCCGTGCGCTTCAGCCCCGCAGCGATCGTCATGGAGACGGCATTGTCAGGCCCGTCCGGCGTCCGGCTCGACGCGCGCTCGCCCTCACCAAACTGCCGCGTCGGCGCGCGCGTCAGCATGAGACGCACCCGCTGCTCCTCCTCAATCAGCGGCACTGGTACGACCCACCGCACCTCATGCTGCCCACCGGCCCGCGTCGGCCCCTCCCGCACTGGCAAACACGCCCGCGGGCCAAACCCCGGCTCCTCATCCAACGTGCGCGCGCAAGAAAAGACGGTCTGGCTCTCGGCAGCATCAGAGGCGCCGCCAGTCACGATATCACTCACCGCGAGATGCATCGCATCCGCCTCCGCCGCGTCTGAACCGCGGATGCGCACCATCAGCTCCGCCTTCCCCTCGCCAGGCGGCACCACAAACTCCACGCACTGCCCGCCATAGGCCGCAAAGGCCGCCGAAAACTCGGCACGAAACGTCCCATCCGCCCACGTCCGTGCCGAGCAGTTGAACTGCTCGCTGAGCCACGTCCAACGGCTCCACCCGGGCGGCGAGCGCGGAAAATCGTTATGCGCCGTCCCCGGCCACGACGCGATATCGGCCATTGCCAGCGCCATCGTTGGCCCAATCGGCGGCGTTCCCAATCGATCCTGCAACAGGTTGTCAAACCAGCGCAGCGTATCGCTCCGCCTGATCGATGGGCGGTAATTGTCGCTGGGGAACAGCGTATCGAGGAGCTTTGGCGACCCGTTCGCCGTCCCGTATCGCTCCGACAGATGCTGGAAAAACGGCCCCGTCTTATACGCGATCGGGTCGCCGTCCTGCCCCTGCCAAAACACGCCGAGCTGGTAGGGCCTCAGTCCCCAAAAGAAGGTGTCAAAGTGATCGAGCTGGCGCACCGTGTCGACACCAAGATGCTCCAAGTAACGCCGCGCCACGAGCTGCGCCGAGCCCTCCACATACCAGGGAACGTACGGCGAGCGGTCATCCCCGCAGCTGTGATCAACACCCAGCGCATCGCGATAGCGGTCATACTGCAGCGCGTGGGATAGCTCGTGGATTGCAACAAAGTCCACGTCGGCCCGCGGCATCGTCTCCAGGTAGCGAGACTGCGTCCCGCCCGCCGCGGTGTTGACCATCAAGATGCTGGCGTCAAAGCCATTATGCTCCTCATCACAGGGATCGAGAGACGCCATCGCGCTCGAGCGGCTTTCTGGATAGTCCAGCATAAACAATAAAATAGCCCGGTTCCCGTTCGCGCCGGTCACCACCGGCCCCAGCACGTTGGGGCTGTCCAAGCCATGGTTTCGCAAAAACGCCAAGGCGGAGCTAAACGCGAACTCGAAGCGCTTCGCCTGGGTCAGCAAAAGAGCGGCGCAGGTCTGTCGCTTGTTTTGCGCCTCCAGCGTGCAATCGGCCAGAAAGTCGACGGTGTCGTAGTCTTGGACCGACACCCAGTCTCGCGCGCTCGGCAGCCCGTGCGCCGACAGCGGAATGCCCTTCCAGTCCGGATCGTCGGGAAAAACGTCGATGGGCCGCTGCGCCGGACCGCCATGATGGTGCCACTCACCCTCAAGCCCAGCCCGCAGCTGGCCGGGCACCAGCATCACCCCGAGCGCCACAGCGCAGGCCGCCAAGCCGAGGACAATCCACAAACGGTTCATTCCTCAATCCTTTGTCCGTTCGCCTCGATCCACCGCCCCAGCGCCTCAGTCCGCGCTTCAATCGCCCCATCGCGCCCCGCACACGCGTCGATCGAGCCAGCCTCAACATCAATCGCCGCCACCGCCTCGATCAGATTGTCTTCGTCCGGGTTCACAAGGCGCACCTCATACGCCCCCGGACGGGGCGGAGCGTACAGCGTGACCTCAGTGAGCCCCGCAAGCGCCGGCGCCGCGTCCAAAAACTCAGTGCTCGGCTGAACGACCGCCGCGAGAGCCAAAAACGGGCCAGGTCCCGAAAACCGCTCCGGCGGCACAACGTCACTGGACGGCCCAGCCCACGCCACCGGCACTGCCGCGCAGGGGCCCACCACCGTCACGGCCGGCTCCAGCGCCGCCGCCACAGGCCCGCCGCCCGGCAGCCGATGTTGCGCCACCGGAGGCCGCAGCGGATTGTGCGGCTGATGCCGCGTCAGATCGATAATCCGCGGCGCTGCAACCTTAGCCTTGGGCGGGCAGGACACCTTCGGCACGATAAAGGTCGACGCGGCAAGGTCCTGCACACCGGAGTTGTACGCCACCACATAACGCCCCGGATCTTCTGGCGCCGGCAGAGACACGCTGGCCGGCGTTCCAGGATCGACATTGCGGGCGGCAACCGCGTCTTCGCCGCCGCGCCGCACGATCAGGCGGTCCCCGGACAGCCGCGGCCCCTTAAAGCGCACCCAAACACGCTCCGCGCACGGCTCAAGCCGCTCAGCCACCGCAAGCCGAGCATCCGGCGGACCAACCTCGACTAACTGCTCCGCCGCCCCGACGGCGCGCATCCAGTACCGTCCCGCCGTAATCGGAGCGGCAACAACAATGCGCGCCCGCCCGTCAGCAAAGCGATGGAACGCAACCACGCGCCCCCGCGTGCGCCGGCCACCAGGCGGTCGCGGAATAGGCATGAACCAGGCCGAAGGCCGCGCCCCCTGCTCGGTAGTGACAGTGATCGGCTCGCCCGCCGCCACCTGAAGAGGTTCAACCTCTCCGGACACGGATGGCGGCGCATCGCCACGCTCCTCGCGCTGACGCTGCGGTGCAGCGTTCGGCGCGCACCGCTCCTCAATCATGGCAAAGAGGTCGTCCGCACACGCGGCACCGCCCGCTGGCGCCTCGTCCAGTTGGCGAAACAAATCGTCGTTTGCGCCCACCGGCGGGACCGGCCACGTGAGCCACACCGCAACAACCAAAAGCGCGCCCTGGCACCGCAAAACGGCCCCCCAGCGCGCTCCCATTAGCGCGGCACCTCCACCGCAAACCGATCCAAGAAAAAGTGGCTCTCGCCGCGCCCCGCCCGGTCATATTGCCCAGCAAGGATTGCCGGCGCGCCGCGCAGTCGAAGCACCGACACCGGCTCAGTCTCCGCGCTCGCAACCTCCCGCGCACCGGTCTCATCGGGCGGCAGCGTCATCTCGATCTTCGCCCGCAGCTCACGGCCGCGGCGTGACAGGACCAACTGCGCCCCCTCGTCGGCGAGTGCGTCTAGCACCTCGTTCGCCCCCGCGCGGCCCCCGGTGCAAATGTCATCGGCAAAGGGTCCGTTGAACAACTCCCGCTCAAACACCGTGCGTTCACCGCCAGAGACGCGAACAATCGCAAGGTGCATCGCCGTCCCACAGCCACCCGTTTCGTTATAAAGGACGGCTGCGATCTGGTTGTCCGCATCCTCCATGAGCGACAGGAACAGCCCCTCAGCCCCGGTCTGCCGGGACACCCGCGCGTCGAGCACCAGATCGAAATCGCCATCTGGCAGCGGCTGATCCAGCAAAAACCGGTTCGTCGCCTCCGCATCGAAGTAGACCGTACGCCCCACCGCCGAGGCAAACAGCTCACCCCCCGGAACAAGCCCAGCCAGCGACGGCTCCTCGTTCTCAATCCGCCAGGACGGATCGAGCGGCCCGTCAAACGTCTCCTCAAACACAACGTCCGACGCGGCCGGCGAGGGCTCGGGCTCCGGCGCAGGCGCCGGCGGAGCCGCGCGCGCTTCGTCGGCAACGCGGACCAAAGCCTCGTTCAGCTCAGCCGCGTTCGACGCCGTCAGATAAAGACCGTTGCCTTCCCGCGCGATGCAGGCGAGCGCCGCCGCTTCTTCGCTCGAAAGGTCGAACCCCACCACATGAACGCGCGTGTCGATCCCGCGCGCCGCCAGCGCTGCCGCCGCCGCGCAAGGGTCCCCGTTGCAGGTCTCCAGCCCGTCCGACACCAGCAACACATTGGAGGCCCGGTCCCCGGAAAACGCCGTCGCCGCCTGCGACAGTGCATCTGCAATCGGCGTCTTACCGCGTGGGACCACACCGTCCACCGCCCGGCTCATGGCGGCCGGCGCGTGAGCACCAGGCGGCAGGATTAGGGAAATGTCGCCGCAATCGCCTTCCCGCCGATGTCCGTAGGCCATCAGACCCACATTCACCGTCTCCGACAGATCAGCCGCCAGCCCCTTCAGCGCCTCTTTGGCGGTCGCAATCTTGGGAACGCCATCAATCTGCCCCCACATCGAGCCCGACCCATCGAGGATGAACAAAAGCTCAGCCCGATCCCCAGCCGGCGCAGGCACCCCGCCGCCCGCCTGCGCAGCGCTGGGGGCAGGGGACGCAGCGTCGTACAGCGTCACCTCAGGCGCACCGGGCGCCGGCCGCGGCACGTCCACAAGCTGCGACAGCGACCACCCATTGCGCGGCGAATAGATCGTCGAAATCTGAAACGGCTCGCCGGGCGCGCGCTGCACCAAAGTATAGTCGAGCCGCTGCGGCGCCCCAAAGTTGGTGAAGGTCGCGACCACCTGGATCGCACCCTGAAGCACGGGCGCCTCCGGGTCAGGGCTCACGCGCACATTCGCGATGTCGGCATCCTGCGCATCGAAAACCGGATCAAACCCCAGCTCCGCCCCCGAGAGCGCCTCAGCAAGCGCATCCTCCAGATACAGCCGAGACGTCGCCGCATCCGACAGCACCGACGAAGCACCATTGCGAAACCGCCGCTGTTGCTCGGCAATAAAGCGGTTCACCAGGTCCACCGCCTGCCGCGTCGACCCATCAGCAGCCGCAACCGGTGCGGCGAGGGCGCTCCCACCCAAAAGGGCCGCAGCAAGAGCGGCGACGCGGCGGCGGCGTGTCACAAAGCGGTTCATTGGGCACCTGCCGGCATCAGCGCAAAACGATCCAGCCGGCCAACGCCTTCCCCACGCCCCGCGGACTGGTTCTGCCCCACCAGCAGCGCCACCGAACCCGGCAGTTCGAACCGCGCCACGTCCTGCATGCGGTAGACGGTCGCTCCCCCATCAAACCCCTCCGCCGCTGGAAGATCGACCTCGATCCGCCCGCCATAAATGTTCCCGCGCTTCGACAGAACGAGCCGAAACCCCTCCGTCGCAACGTGGTTCAACACAACGTTGCCATACGCCCGCCCCTCAGGACTGGAGGAGCAGATCGTGCGCACCCACAAGTTATCGAAAAGATTGCGCGTGAAGCCGCTCAACACCGGCTCCGCGTCCGGACCAAGCGGCCGCCGGTTGGCGATTGAAAGATAAAGCGCAGGCCCACAGCCGCGCGTGTTCACAAACGCCCGCAGCGCAATGTAGTCGTCCGGCGAACCCCACAGCGCGAGCGTGATCCCATCCTCCCCGCTGCGCGCGTCAAGCTTAGCATCCAGCACCGCATCAAAATCGCTCGCAGGCATTGCCTGAAGCGCAAAGATGTTGTCGGCATCCGCTTCACTCACCCTGTCATCGGCGCCAGAGGTGATGACGAAAACCTCGCCCCGTTCAACAACATAGGAATTTTCGTCCGGGTTGATCACGGCCCACTCCGGCCCAAGCTCCGTGCCGTCGAACGGGTCCTCAAACGGAAGGCTCAGGCCCGGTGCTGCGTTGCTTTGCGCGGGTGCGCTGGCTGCGCTCCCGGCTTCATCGGCCGCAATCAACGCCGCCGTATCGAGCGGTGGTGTCGATGCCGGCGCCGTGTCCGCTGCTCCGCTCGCACCCGCCGTCGGGGCCGGCGCCACTTGGTCGAAGAGGCTCGTCGACGCCGGCGCAGACGCGGTCTCCACCTTGCCGTCCAACGTCCAGTCCGCCCCAGCAAGATCGGCGACAACCAATCCGGCATCTCCGTCCACCACGGTCAGCCGGACAAGGCGAGGCGATCCGCCGGACAACACCGCAGCCTCCACCACAATCGCATCGGCAAGCTGCGCACCCGGCCGAAGCTGAAATCGTTCGATCGGAGCCCCCTCAGCCCCCGTCAGCGGATCGAACGGCGCGACGATCCCGATGGCCTCAACAACGTTCTCGGCAAAGAACACCGATGCCGCTGGGCTTTGTGCAAACACATCGCTGCGCCCCCCAACGGCTTGGACCGACCGGTAGAGCGTCTCCACAAAGGTGAGTGCCTGCGGGGCGGCTGGCGCGGCGGCGAGCTGAGCGGGAAGGGCGAGGCAGGCCGCAAGGACCACCGCGACACGAAAGCGAAAGGGAAGGGGTGTCAAAGCGGGTCTCTCCTGCGGTGCATGGCGCGCACCAACAGGAGACTAACAAGGACCCAACGCCGAAGTCACGGCGACAACGCCGCAGCTCCACCACGCGACCTCAGCCGACCCGGCAACCTCATGTCGCCGGGTATCGCAACGCACCGAGCGCTACGCCCAGTGGTCCGCCGTCCGGCGCTGGTGCGTCTCGCGAAACTGCGCCGTGCTTTTGGGCAGCACATCGCCTGTTTCCCAGTCGAGAAGGACCGCGTGCCGCCGGATCACATCAAGCTTGTCGATCTTCCCGGCCTTATACGCCTCAGCCACAGCCTCCGGATCTTCTTGAAGCCAGCCGGCCCGCGCCGCCTTGATGGCAGCACGCTCACGTTCGGTGGCCTCATAGTCGACTTCATACTGCAAGATCTCAGGATCGATTGCTTTGATCACAACGCCATAATCCTTGGCCGCGCGCTCCACCGACACGTAGTCATCGATCACGTCGTCAAGCACCGCCTGAATGTCGCGTTCCATGGGATCGCCAAAGCCGCCACCGCCGGCCGTCGGGCGCGAAAACACGTCACCCTTTTTGATCGGCACGTCGGAGAAAATTGCGCCGAGCCACTCGTCGTTCTCTTCCCCCTCGCGCGACAGAGCAAGCCCATGGGGCGACGAGGGCAGCCCCCCTTCAATCCCCCAAACCACAGCCCGCTCTCGGTCGCAAATATATGAAATCACGGTGTTTTCGGCATCCAACAGGATCGAAGTCTTGCGAACGCCAGCACCGCCGCGCCACTTGCCCGGCCCAGGGCTATCGGTCTCGATCTCAAAGTGCGTCGTGCGGATGGGCGCGGCCCGCTCCTGCCCCTCCACCGGCTGCGCCATCAAGCCAGTGCCAAAGCACGCCGTCGTCGTGTTGCACCCATCTTTGCCATTGCGGCCACCCCACCCGCCTGGCAGCCAGTCATAGAACATAAACATGTTCTTCGATCCGTGCCGCGCGTCGGTGCCGCCCGTCAGCAAGTATTCAAGGTTAAACGCGCAGGCGATGGCCCGTTCCGGCAAGATCTTCGACCACATCTCATAAATCGAATTCATGATCTTCTCGAACGGCATCAAGAAGCCCGTCACCGCAATCGGCCACTGGGCATCAACAATCGAGCCCTCAGGCACCTTGATCTCAAAAGCGCGATAAAACCCCGAATTTAGCGGAAGATCAGGGAAAAACGTCTTCATCCCCGCAGCGACGGCGGAAAACGTCCCCGAATAGGTGCTGTTGTAAATCGAGGCGATGACCGGATGGCTCCCCTCAAAATCATAGTACGCTTTGTCACCCTTAATGGTTAGCTTCACGTGAATGGGGATCAGCCCCTCACCGCCAGACGGGTCGCGGTCGATAAAGTCGACCGTCGTCCACTCGCCATCGGGCAGCGCAGCAATCCGCTGCCGCACCGACCGCTCCACATAGTCCTGAACCTCGGCAAGCCCGGTCTCAACAGTATCGCGGCCGTATTTATCGACAAGTCGCAAAATTTCCCGCTCACACACCATCGTTGCCTGATACTGGGATTGAATATCACCAATAATCGATCCCGGGTCGCGCGTATTGTTTGCCATCAGGTTCGCGACGTCCCACAGGAATTCGCCCTCACGCCACAGGCGAACTGGCGTAATGCGCATCGCCTCCTTAAACATGTCCCGCGCCATAACGTCGAACGAGCCAGGGACGCTGCCGCCAAGGTCAGCCCAGTGACCGTTCGATTGGCTGTAGGCAAGCACCTTACCATCAGCAAAGATCGGCCGAACCAAACGCACATCGGAAAAGTGCGTGCCGCCCAAGTAAGGACAGTTGATGGCGTAAACATCGCCAGGCTTCATCTCATCTTTAAAAGCATCCAGCACAGATTTACACGTGAAGTGCAGAGTCCCCACATGCACCGCAATGTCCTGGTTGCCCTGCGCCGCGCACTCCCCGTTCGCGTCATGCAACGCGCTCGAAAAGTCCCGGTTGTACATCACGAATGAATAACAGGTGCGAAGCACTTGCTCCGCCATCTGATCCACCGAGTTGATAAAAGAATTCTTCAAGACCTCGAAGGTGACCGGGTCGAGTGTGATGTCTTTAGTCATGATGCCCTCGGTCAAACACGAATGATAATGTTCAGGTGCGGATCGACCTCCGCGCTGGCACCCGGCGGCACAAGAACTGTGGAGTCCAGCTGCTCAACAACGGCCGGACCGTCAAACTTGAACCCAGCCGGAAGCGTTGCGCGATCATAGATCGGCGTCGACACCGAAGCGCTCGGCTCAAACCAAACCTCACGATGCGTGGTCGGCGCCGGCGTCTCACCCGTCGGCTCATATTCCGGCAACTGCGCCTTCGCCACGGCCCCCACAGCCCGCAAGTTCAGCCGATAAAAGCTCACCGGCGCATCGTCACGCCGATAATTATACTCTGCCGCATGCTCTTCATGGAACCGGCCCACAAGCTCTTCAATCGACACGACAGGGGAGGGGACCGACACCGCCAAGGAGCGCCACTGACCCTGATACATCATGTCGATGGTGCGCTGGATGACGATGTCCTCGTCAGCAATCCCCTCGTGCTTCAGCCGCGCATGCGCTTCAGCCTCAAGCCGCGAAAATGCGGCTTCCAACGCCCCGGCATCCGCGTCGCCCACAGCAACGATATAGCTTTCGCCAAAGTCGTGCTGAATATCGACAAGCAAACATCCGAGCGCCGACGTCACACCAGGGTTAGGCGGCACAATCACTACCGGGATCGACAACTCCCGCGCCACGTCCACCCCGTGGAGCGATCCCGCGCCGCCAAATGCCACCAACGCGAAGTCCCGCGGATCAAGCCCCCGCGTCACGGAAATCAGTCGCACCGCATCCGACATGTTGGCGTTGGCAACCTTCAAGATCGCGTCGGCCGCCGCATGCGGCTCAAGCCCAAAAGGCTCAGCGACGGTGCGCGTCACCGCAGCTTCGGCAAGCTCCGCATCAAGCGTAATCTTGCCGCCCGCAAGGCTCGTCCCCAGCCGCCCCAAAAACACATTCGCGTCAGTGTTTGTCGCCTGCTCGTTGCCGTTACCGTAGCACGCCGGCCCCGGTCTAGCGCCCGCCGAATCCGGCCCATTCCTCAGCGACCCGGCCTCATCGCGCCACGCCAGCGAGCCGCCGCCAGCGCCAATCGTCATCACCTCAATCGCCGGAAAGCGGATCGGATAGCCGTACTCAATGTACCAATCCTTGGTGACCCGCGACTGCCCGCCATAGGCGAGCGACACATCCGTCGACGTCCCGCCCATGTCGAGCCCGATGGAGTTGGGAAACCCGCACATCATCGCGATATGCCGCGAGGCAATCGCCCCCGCCGCAATCCCGGATCCTGCAAGCCGCGCCGCAAAGTCCCGCACACTCTGCGGCGTCATCACCCCGCCGCCGGTATGCAGCATCAAAAGATCGCGCGAATACCCTTGTTCCGCCAACGCATCCCCAAGCCGCGATGTATAGTCGACCACAATCGGCGATAGCGCGGCGTTAGCCACAGTGGTCGAGAAGCGTTCGTGCTCAAAAATCTCCGGCAACACTTCCGACGAGATCGACACAGGCGTATCCGGCAGCATCTTCACTAAGATATCGCGCATCGCCCGCTCATTGGCGCCGTTGGTATAGGCATTCATAAAGCACACCGCGATGGCATCCACCTCGCGCCGCTTCAGTATCCGCGCCACCTCCCGCGCCGCCGCCTCATCGAGCTCTTCAACAATATTGCCGTTGCTGTCCACTCGCTCCGGCACGGTCAGCCGATCTCGCCGCGGCACATAAGGTTTCACAACGTCCTTATAAGTGTCCCACAGGTCTTCCTTGTTGGCCCGGCGGATTTCGATCACATCGCGAAAGCCCTTGGTGCAAACCATCGCCGTCCGCGGCAGCCGCCGCGTAATGAGCGCGTTCGTTGCCACCGTCGTCCCGTGCGAGAACAGTGCAACGTCCTTCAGCTTCACCCCGGCGCTCGCAACCCCGGCAATAATCGCATCAATGGGATCTTTCGACGACGCCACTTTCTCAATCGCAATCGAGCCGGTGGCTTCGTTAATCACGAATATATCAGTAAAAGTCCCGCCAACGTCGACAGAAACACGGGTGGTCTGCACGATGCTTTCCTCCAACGGGGAAATGGCCCCTCTCGGCCGGCAATCGTGATCGCACGGCCCCTATTGCTCTCAACCTGATGCCACGGTCCCGGTCTGACCGTTCGTCCGGCCAAACCTTACCCAGCAGCGCGCAACCGCTCAGTCTCAGCCGCATCAATTGCCCAGCCATAACCGTCGTCGACTTCCCTGAGCCCGACGCCATAAGCCTCGCGGGCATGCTCGGGCGTGATGAACCCATCGAGCACATCGTCGAGCACCTTATTCGGCTCCCGCTCAAACGGATCGCCGTACCCCCCGCCCGACGGCGAGAAGTAGCTCACCACATCACCAACCTCGGTCCGCAATCCTGAATACTTCGCATAAGCTTGCCGAGTCTCGCCCGAATGGATGTTGTGGATCTCAACCTTGCCGACAGCGCCCTCTTTGCCACCAAACACGCCCCAGGGCGCATCCTCGTGCCGGTCGCTCTCGTGGGTCATGAAGCCCGGCGTCAGGTACCGCTGCGACTTCACCACACCCGACCCGCCACGAAACTTGCCCGCCCCCGGCGGCACGTCATCGCGCACCTCGTATCGGTCGCAGATCAACGGAAGGTGCATGCCAAGGTCTTCAAGCGGATTGTTACGCGTATTGCGCATCAGCTCTTCGACCGTGTCAGGCCCGTCGGAAGCCGGACGCCCGCCCATGGCCGCCTCGTTCACCTCAAGAAACACCCAGTATTCGCCATTGGGCCGCACCCCGGAATACGCCGCAAACGACAGCGTCGCCGCATTCCCTGCCGTACAGCGGTCCGGCAACACAGGCGCAAGCGCCTTAATCACAAGGTCAGACATACGCTGGATTTGGCAAAAACGCGCTTCCGCAGCCGCCGGCGCAATTGGATTAAAGATACACCCTTCAGGTGCCGTCACTTTAATCGGCCGGAACGACCCTTCATTCGCCGGAATATCGTCTTGAGCTGTATAGGTATCGAGGAGCAGTGCCCGAAACACAAAGAACGCCGCCACCTTCGTGGACCCATCGAACGGCACGTTGAACGCGGTGGGCACCTGCGGCGATGACCCCGTAAGGTCCACTTCCGCCCCATCGCCGCGAATTCTCACCGTAACCTTCACCGGCAAGGTCTGCCCGCGGTTGCGCCCATCATCATCCAGAAAACCCTCAGCTGTATAGTCGCCGTCAGGAATCTTCGCGATTTCAGCGCGCATCCGCCGCTCGGTATAGTCCATCAGCTGCTTCGTAGCCTGGATCACGGTCTCTTTGCCGTACTTCGCCATCAGCTCTTCAAATCGGCGCACACCAAGCTCGGCCGACGCCACCTGCGCCTCAAGGTCCCCCATCACGAGCCCCGGCACCCGCGTATTGTCGCGAATATACTTCCAAAGGTCTTCGTTGCGGACGCCCTCATTGTAGAGCTTTACGCCATCGAGCAGCATACCCTCGGCCCACATGTCCGGCACATCAATAATCAGCCCGGGCGTCGCCGCACCAATATCCACGTGGTGCGCAGTGTTGGCGGAGAACCCAACCAGCTCACCCTCAAAGAAGATCGGCATGACAATCGCAATATCAGGCGAGTGCGAAGCCCCTTTATAGGGGTGGTTGTGAATAACGCAGTCGCCCTTCTTCCAAGCGCTCAACGGCACAGTCTGCTCGATACCTCGCAGATATCCCGGCAACGAACCAATATGCATGGGCGTTGAGTCAGACTCGCACAAAGTATTGTACTCTGTGTCGAACAGGCCAGCCCCCAGATCCTGGCTTTCGCGAATAATCGACGAGTAGCTCATCCGGTAGAGCACGTTCCCCATTTGCTCAGCGATGGAGTGAAGCGCGCCGCCAACCACCTGAAGTGTAATCGGATCAAGTTCTTTGGTCATTTCTGTCTCTCCGCGCTCGAGGCCTTAAGTGCGGGCAATCCGCATGTCACCGTGGCTCAGCACTGTCGCTGAATACCCTGGCGGCAGGATGGTGGTTGAGTTGTGCTGCGTAATGATGGCGGGGCCGGTCACCGTATCGCCCGCCAAAAACTTCAGCCGCTCGTAACGGGGCGTATCGACACTGCCGCTGTCAAAGATCGTCGGCAGCGAATACATCATCGCCTCGGATGGGTTCGTCCTTCCACCGTGCGCAAGGTTCGGCAGCCGCAACTCATCCACATGCGCCGACGCCACTACACGCAGCGTCACACCCTCGGTGATCTGGTCCCTAAAGGCGTGGCCATAGGTCTGCTCGTGAACATCAAAGAAGCTGTCGATG
>CAKZYH010000159.1 GCA_937884725.1 uncultured Paracoccaceae bacterium | reverse complement strand
CGGTCAGGTGATCCAGGCTGCTGCCGACCGTGAGAACGCGGGTATCGCTTTCAAGCACTCGTGGGAGATGGTGAAGCAGGACAAGCATCTCACAGGCCGTGTGCAGCCCATCGAGAGCCGGAAGGAGCTACGGCACCCGAAGACATCCAGCGTGCTCAAAGCCATCTCGACGGAGGCCTACAGCAAACACGGCATGAACGTGTCCTTCTTCCTCGCCGATGAGGTGCACGCCTGGCCACCTGTGGAGGCGAGAAAGCTCTACAGCACCATCACGGACTCGATGGTGAAGCGGGAACAGCCGCTCACGGTCATCATCTCCACCGCCGGAGAAGGGCAGGGCGGCCTTGCATGGGATCTGTGGGATTGGTCCCACAAGGTGGCATCGGGTGAGGTTGAGGACCCCACCTTCGCTCCCATCATCCTCGCCGCCGATCCCGAAGATGATTGGCGGGATGAAAAGGCGTGGCGCCGGGCGAACCCAGCTGCAGACGCGGGCTTCCTCTCCATCGATGAGCTGCGGACGAAAGCGAACCGCATTCAGCATTTCCCCGCCGAGGTGGCGGGCTTCAAGCGCTACCACCTCAACCAGTGGCAGGAGGGCGCGGCAGAGCCGTGGCTGTCTCTTGAGGTGTACGACAAGGCGGAAGAGCGGACAGCATTGGAAGCGCTCACAGGGCTGCCGTGCTGGGGGGGTGTCGACCTGTCGTCAGTGGAGGACCTCACAGCGGTGGTGGCTGTGTTTCCTGCCGAAGGGGATCATGAGGGCCGGCGATACGATGTGCTGGCGCAGTTCTTTCTTCCCCGCGAGAATCTGGCGCGAAAGGCCGAGCGGGACCGGGCCGATTACCTCCGGTGGGCTAAAGAGGGCGTCCTGACCCTCACAGACGGGAACGTGGTGGATCACACCGCCATTGTGGACCACGTCGTCACGCTTGGTGAGCGGTACAGCGTCCAAGAGGTGGCCATCGATCGGTGGAACTCGACAGCGGTCAACACTGCCCTCCAGGACGAAGGCTTCACGGTGGCGCAGTTCGGTCAGGGGTTCGCTTCGATGGCTGCCCCTGTGAAGGAATTAAAGCGCGCGATCCTGTGCGGTCATTTCCGCCACGGCGCCAACCCACTTCTGCGCATGTGCTTTGCCAACGTCGTGGCAGACACCGACCCTGCCGAGAACGAGAAGTTCACTAAAGAGCGAGCCCGAGGCCGCATTGACGGTGCTGTTGCAGCCGCAATGGCTGTGGGCCGCATCCTCGCCGATGAGGACGGCCCATCACCCTATGAGCGGGGCCGTCCGGAAGGTTTCTTGTTTTTCTAATCACGCGGCGAGGCGATATGCGCCAGTCCGGTTGTCATTGGAACCCAGCCGTTCGATCTGGATTTCCGCGCCGGTCGGGTCGCGGTCGACCATCTTCGAAAGCGCCGCAATTTCGAGATCGATGTCCAAAGACAGCGCCTCAATCACGTGTTTCCGAATTATCGCCTCCGCATTCTTGTCAAGCGACTGCGGGCCGCGTTCCCATGCCATAACCGCTTGACGGTCGCGGTGCACAAGGGCACCCAACTCGGCTTGCGTGAGGCCCATCTCTGTACGAAGAAACTTTAGCTCCTTCCCACTCATGGCCGATTCGCGCTTCACGATTCCTTCTGAGATAACTCGATGGAGTTCCTCAATTGCAGGAATAGTGATCGTGATTTCCCCTGCGTCATCAACTTCCGGCCGAAGACCGAAAATCAATACGTTATCGAGTCCTGACTCGACATAATGATAATGGTCCATTTCATTCCCCCACGATACTACCAGCTTGTGTATCGGTTGCGTCGATCCACATCACGGTGACAATCTTCAGCAAACATCCGACGCGATCTGGTATTACTACCACACCAACAGACCGATCATTGCTGTTCGGTGATGCGCATTGCATTTTATATTTATTGTAACCCGCCCGGGTCGACGGACGTGGTGGCGTCAAGACGTGACCGTTCTTCAGAACGTAAAGAAGATCACCGATTAAGAAGCCTCTTTCTTGGAGCCTGACACGCGCATGCATTGTGTACGAGAGGTTCAATCCCACACTACGGGCGATTTTTCTAATCTCCCGTGTAGCTTCTGCTTGCGACCAAGCGCGCACTCGCTCAGCTCCAACTTGTCCTATGGCTTCATCGTCGTCTCCTGCGCCCATCTTGTCGTTCGCCTCCTTTCATATGTATGACGATCATACACTGTCAACAATTCTAAGCAGCTTGGGGGTCCCCCATGACAGCTTCACGATAGCACCATGTTGCCGCTGGGGTACAAATCAGCCGTTTTCTGCGCGAAAGGCCATCGCTGGCACCTTCTGACCGGGGAGAAAGGCCATTGCGAGTGACTCTCCGGTGACTCTTAGGTGCTATTGCTTAGATTTAAGGGGCTAACCCATTGATTTTATGGCGCACCCATCAGGATTCGAACCTGAGACCTCTGCCTTCGGAGGGCAGCGCTCTATCCAGCTGAGCTATGGGTGCCGCAACGCTTAGCTACGCCATGACGCGGCGCTAGCCAAGACCAGCGATGGCGCGAGCGAAGTCTTTCGCCTCAAAGGGTGCCAGATCGTCGATGCCCTCGCCAACGCCGATGTAGTGGATGGGCAGACCATGTTTGGCCGCAATCGCCACCAAGATCCCGCCCCGCGCCGTCCCGTCGAGCTTGGTCATCACAAGCCCCGTCACGCCCACCGTCTTGCCGAATATGTCCACCTGGTTCATCGCGTTTTGCCCCGTGGTGGCGTCCAGCGTCAGGAGCACGGCGTGCGGCGCGTCCGGCATCCGCCGCTTGATCACCCGCACGATTTTCTCCAGCTCGGCCATCAGCTCGGCTTTGTTCTGAAGCCGCCCCGCCGTGTCGATGATCAAAAGGTCATCGCCGCGCGCCTGCACGGCATCGATCGCCTCAAACACGAGCCCAGCCGGATCCGCTCCAGCAGCACCCGCGACCACATGGGCTCCGGTCCGCTCGCCCCAAATCTTCAGCTGATCCACCGCCGCGGCGCGGAAAGTATCGCCGGCTGCCAGCGTGATGCTCTTGCCCCGCCGGCGCTGTTCAGCGGCAATCTTGCCGATGGTCGTGGTTTTCCCGGTCCCGTTGACCCCCACCACCAACAGCACGAAGGGGGAGGGGCCAAACTCCAGCGGCTCAGCTAGAGGCGCCAACACCTTCTCCACCTCCGACGCGAGCACGTCCTGCAGCTCCTCCGGCTCGATCCCGCGCGCATAGCGGCCTTCCGACAGCCGGTCGGTGATCGCCATGGCGGTATCCACGCCAAGGTCCGCCTCAATCAGAATGTCCTCCAAGTCCTGCAACGACGACGCGTCGAGCTTGGCCTTGGTGAACAGCGACGACACCTTGTCGCCCAGGTTGTTGGACGAGCGCGACAGCCCGCTTGTGAGCCGGCTAAACCACCCCTTCTTCTCGGCCGGCTCTGCGTCGGCGGGAGCTTCTGCAAGCGCAGGTGGAGCCGGTGCAGGCTCAACCTCGACCTCTGGCGCTGGCTCCGGTGCAGGCGCCTCAGCGGCCTTCTTGCGCCCAAAACCCCAGAATGAACGGCGCCCTTCGCTCACGCCGCCATGTCCACCACGAGGACGCCATCGGCAACGCCGGTCACCTGACCCGACACAATCGTATTGTCGTTGGCGCCCGGCACACGCGCAGGCAAATACCCGTTCGTGCGCCCGCCCTCCGCCTGCTCTACCAGGACGGTCGCGCGGCTCCCCACAGTGTTGGCGAGCGCAGCACCGTACCGCCCCGCCGCTGCCTCCCGCAGTGCCTTCGCCCGCGCCTTCACCACAGCCTTCGGCAGCTGCGGCATGCGTGCTGCCGGCGTGCCCTGGCGCGGCGAAAACGGAAACGCATGCACGTGGGTCAAATCGCACTCGTCCAAAAGCTTCAGCGTGTTTTCAAACATCGCATCCGTCTCGGTGGGAAAGCCTGCGATCAAATCGGCGCCAAACACCACCTCAGGCCGCCGCGCGCGCACCTCAGCGCAAAACCGTATCGCGTCGTCGCGCAAGTGCCGCCGCTTCATCCGCTTCAAGATCATGTCGTCGCCCGCCTGCAGCGACAGGTGCAGGTGCGGCATCAGACGCGCTTCACCGCCGATGGCATCCATCAGCGCATCATCCGCCTCGATGCTGTCGATGGACGACAACCGAAGCCGCGGCAGGTCCGGCACAAAGCGCAATATCCGCTGCACCAGATCGCCCAGCGTAGGCTTACCGGGAAGATCCGGCCCATAGCTCGTCAGATCAACGCCGGTCAGCACCACCTCCTGGTGCCCCGACCCTACCAGCGCCTTCACCTTTTCGATCACAGCGCCCATCGGCACAGAGCGCGAGTTCCCGCGGCCATAGGGAATGATGCAAAACGTGCAGCGATGGTCGCAGCCATTTTGCACCTCCACAAAGGCGCGCGTGCGGGTCGCAAAAGCGTTCGCTAAGTGCGGCGCGGTCTCCTGCACCGACATGATGTCGTTGACGACAATCCTATCGGCGCTGGTGAGCCCGGCCCATAACCCCGGCGACAGCTTATCGGTGTTGCCGACCACATGATCGACCTCAGCCATCCCGGCAAACGTCTCAGGCTCAGTCTGCGCCGCGCAACCGGTGGCAATGATCGTTACGCCCGGCCGCTCGCGCCGCACCTTGCGGATGGTCTGCCGCGCCTGGCGCACCGCCTGAGCGGTCACGGCGCACGTGTTGATGACCACAGCATCATCCACGCCCGCCGCATCGGCGAGCACGCGCACGTTCTCGCCCTCCAGCGCATTCAGCCGGCAGCCAAACGAGATCACATCAGGGGACTGTTTTTCACTCACCGGCGGGATATGCCGCCCCTGCTGCCTGCTGGCAACGGGCCGCGTCACCGCAATCCGCGCGCCGCACATCAGGCCCGCGTGCGATTGCGCTTGCGAATATCGTCCGCGGCGGTCACGATCATGGTCATGACCACGCAGTCCATCGCCATTCGCTCTGCGCGGCCCACGGACGGGCACGATCTTGCCATGGTGCACGATGCGGCTTGGCGGTTCGCCTATCGCGGAGTCCTGCCGGGGGCGGAACTGGAGCGGATGATCTCCCGCCGCGGGCCAGATTGGTGGGGCAAAGCCGTGCGCCGCCGCGTTCCCATTGTAGTGCTGGACGATGGCAAAGCTGTCCGTGGCTACGTCACCTATGGCGCAAGCCGTGTCCGCTCGCTGCCCTACAGGGCGGAAATCTACGAACTCTACATTCAGCCAGAATACGCCGGCCTCGGCTTCGGCCGGAAAATGTTTCGCACCGTCCGCCAGCGCCTCTCTCGCCGCGGGCACGATGCGGTCATCGTCTGGTCCCTCGCTGAGAATGATGCCGCCTGCCAGTTCTACGAGCGGCTTGGCGGGCGCAGTGTCGCCACGGCTGACGAACCATTTGAATCTGTGAGCGTCGCCAAAGTCGCCTACGGGTTCGACAAGCATACCGCACGATCAGGCGCCAGGTAGCCGCCGGTGCTGCGCCTTGATGCGCTGGCTCTCGGCCATGCGCCCCCCGACGACATCAACGTTTTGGTCACAAGCCGCAGTGGCGCCGAACCCATCGCGCTGGAGTGGGACGCGCCCACCGGTGCGCTCACAGTATCGCAGCTGTTCCACACGACCATGCGCGCCCCCGGCAATCTGGGCATTATCCCGCGCACGCAAGCCGAGAACGGCGAGCCCTTACAAGCGCTTGTGGTGACAAGCCACGAAGTCCCCTCGGGCATTGTCTTGCCCGCGCGGCCCATCGGCGTCGTTATCGTCCAAGCCACCACATCCGCCTCGCCCGACGTGACCGTGGTTGCCCTGCCATCTCCCCGGCTCACCCGCCGCTACGACCCCGTCGCAACCTATCGCGATCTGCCCGCCGGCCACCTCAAGCAGCTGGAGCACTTCCTCACCCACTACCGCGATCTTGAGGAGCCGAGCCGCGAGCCTATCGCCGGCTGGGGCGATCTCAGCGAGGCCAAGCGCATCATCCTGGAAGCGGCAGAGCGGGTGAGGGGACCCCGCTCTTACGCGTAGTCCTCGCCGTCGATGGCGGCCATATCGGCATCGCTGAGGCCAAAGTGGTGACCGATCTCGTGCACCAACACATGGCGCACGATGGCATCTAGCCCATCGTCTCGTTCCTCAGCGTAGGCGAGGATCGGCAAGCGAAACAGGCTGATGCGGTTGGGAAAGGTCGCGGTCTGCGGCGTCCATCCGCCGTCGCCCATACCCTCACCCTCAAACAGGCCGAGAAGCTCCAACGGGTTGCTCATCCCCATCGCGGCCAGAGTTTCAGGATCAGCCTCGTCCGCCACCACGAGCTGGGCGTTGCTGGTGAGCGCACGCACCCCAGCCGGCAGGCGCTGCCATTCCGCCTCGCTCAGCGCGGCGAACTCGTCGAGCGTCACGCTTGCGTGCGCGGCGCGGCGGCGGCTGCGAACGCGGCCAAACTGGCAACCGACGCCGACACCACATTCCAGCCCGCAAAGCTAAGGCCCAAAAAGCGCCCCTGCACGTCCGTGCAGCTCACAAAGTTGCTGTCTTGGATGGCAGCGAGGAGGTTGGACGCGTCCGTCACACCGCCATCAGCTCCTCCAGCGCCGCAGGTATTGGGGCCTTCCCACCACGCCCATTCCGCGCCAGCGTGATAAACGCCCAGCGCCACGCCAGCTGCCATCGCAAACCCCGCGGCAATCATCACGGTGCGAAACACCGGCGGCCGAACCACCATCGCAAGCGCAATCGCGGCCAGCGGGATCGCCACATAGTACGGTACGCGTTGCTGCAGGCAGAGCGGGCAGGGGGCGTAGCCGCCAAAAATCTCAAAGCCCCAGGCGATGGCGATCGCGGCCAACATTACGGCCAGCGACCCCAGCGCCAGAAGGCGTCCTGCAATCACAAGAACCTCACCGCCGCAAACCCAGCGATCCCCACAATTGTCACCACCGTCAGCGCTAGCCCTAGCCGCTTCTCAATAAACCGCTGAATGGGCGGGCCAAACAAGTAGAGGAGCGTCGCCACCAGGAAAAACCGGATCCCGCGCGACAGAATGCTCGCAATGACAAACACCGGGAACGACAAACCCGTCGCGCCCGACGCCACCGTCACCACCTTGTACGGAAACGGCGTAATGCCTGCGATAAACACAATCCACGGCCCAAACTCGTTAAACCGCGTGGCAAACTCGCCAAACTTTTCGCTGTAGCCGTACAACGCGAGGATTGGCTCAGCGACCTGCTCAAACAAGAATAGCCCAATGAAGTAGCCAGCAATGCCGCCGATCACCGACCCGGCGGTGCACACGGTCGCAAACCAAAGCCACTTCGCGCGCTTGGCGAGCACCATCGGGATCAGCATCAAGTCGGGCGGTATCGGAAACACAGAACTTTCCGCAAACGACACCGCAAACAGCCCAGGTACCGCGCGCCGGTCGGCCGCCATGGCCAACACCCAGTCGTAAAGTCGTCTGATCATTGTGCGCCGATCACACCGCCGTCGGCACAGGGATCGCCGGCCCAATGGGCACGATCCGCGTCGGGTTCACGCTTTCGTGGCTGCGATAATAGTGGTTTTTGATGTGGTCCAAATTCGTCGTCTCGCGAAACGCCTCGATGGCATACAGACGCGCCAGATAGCCTGAAAGGTTCGGATAGTCGACGATCCGGCGCAAGTTGCACTTGAAGTGCCCATGATAGACGGCATCAAACCGCACCAGCGTCGTAAAAAGCCGAATGTCGGCCTCGGTCAGTTGATCACCGACGAGGAACTCTTTGCCGGCGAGCATCTCCTCCAGCCAATCCAGCGTCTCAAACAGCGCCGTCACCGCCTCCTCGTACGCGGCCTGCTTGGTGGCAAAGCCTGACTTGTAAACGCCGTTGTTCAGCGTGTCGTAGACGCGCGCGTTCACCGCATCGATCTCGTCCCGGAGCCCTTGCGGATAGTAGTCGCCTGGTGCCGCACCCACACCGTCAAACGCGCTGTTCATCATGCGAATGATCTCAGCGGACTCGTTGCTCACGATGGTCCCGCGGCTCTTGTCCCACAGCACCGGGATTGTAACGCGCCCCGTGTAGCTCGGGTCCGCCTTCACATAGACCTCGCGCATGAAGGCCGATCCGTTCACCGTGTCGGGCAGCGTTCCGGGCTCCTCCTCAAAGGTCCAGCCATCGTCACCCATGAAGTGGTGCACGATGGAAAGGTCGATCTGATTGGTAAGCCCCTTCAGGTCGCGCATGATCATCGTGCGATGCGCCCAAGGGCACGCGTAGCCCACATAAAGATGGTACCGGCCCGGCTCGGCCTGAAAGCCGCCGTCACCCGTCGGTCCAGGGCTTCCGTCAGCCGTCACGAAGTTGCGAAACGAGGACGCGCGCCGGCGAAACGACCCGTCGCCAGAGGCAAAGCTCGGCGAGCCGGTGTGCCACACACCATTGTCCAGATAACCCATGCGACGCCCCCGGCTTATTGCATACCCATCAATTGGAGCGGGGTATCGACCCCCGCCACCTGTTGGTTCGGCAAGGGCTGCCATGCCCTGCTGAACCCCTCGCGCCGCGCCTCAATATACGTGGTCGAGGTCACGAGGCCCCGCGTTCCTGTGGCCTTGTTGTGCTTCTCCAGCTTGGCGGCAAGGTTTGCTGCCGTGCCGATCACGGTGAACTCCAGCCGGTCATCGTTGCCGAGCGCAGCTGCCACCACACGCCCGTAGGAGACGGCGCCATGGATCGGCAGAGATCCGTCGGCAGCCGTGCCGGCGGCCCAACTGTCGCCCGCGTCAAGCACATCGCACAGCGCCTTCAGAGCATCGGCCGCTGATGTGTTCGACGGGCGCACCGCGCCAAATGTCGCCATCACGCCATCGCCCAAAAACTTGTCGATGACGCCGCCATGGCGCTCCACGATGGGCAGAACAAGCCGGTGGTAGCGGCCCAAAACCTCCACCACCTCCTGGGGCGAACGGGTGGCCGCAAACCGTGAAAAACCGCGCAGATCCAGCATCAGGATCGCCGCATCGCGGTCGGTGGCATCGCCCGCGGCAAAGCTGCGCTCCTGGCTCGTGATCGTGTCGGCCACATCGCGCCCGAAAAACCGGCGCATATCCGCCGACGCTGCACCCTCCGTCACCGCAATCATCAGCGTCCGCCGCCCGCGATACAGCGCCAGCGCCAACACGGCCGTTACCAAAAGCACGGTGAAGATCTTGTCGAACTCAGCTCCGATCAGCACGAGGTTGTCGGTGAGGTAGGCCGTGAACGAGCGGGTGATGACGTCCATCCCGCTCTCCTCGACCGCGTAAAGCACCATCACGACCCAGCCGAGCGCTGCAAAAATCCCCTGACTGATCACAAAGCGCGGGTCAAACCGCAGCGCCCGAACCGCAATAAACACAAATATGTAGGCGAACGTCGGCGCCTTCAGATAAAACGCGGCCGGCTGGTCATAGGCGATGTGGAACGTCCAGATGAGTGCGTAGAGCAGCACCACATCGGCAATCATCGACAAGACCAACAGCCAGCCGGGCAAAAACCCGCGATAGGTCGCGATCACCCGAAGGATCGCGAACGCCAGGTAGATTTCGAGCACGATGGGCACCGGCTCGAACATCATGTCCATGGCATCGACCGGGCGGGGCGTCAGGAAGTAGAGCGTCGCGAAGGTTCCCACGAGCGCCAGCTGCACCCACGCAATCAGCCGCTCTGAGCGCTCTTCCTCCGCCGTCACCAGCGCGGCAACGCGCGCTGGCATGCGCTCGGTTTCCTGCTCCCGAAGGCCCAAGTGTTGAAACAGGCTCTTCGGCAGCATGACCCTTCCCCAGCACGCCCCGCACACTTAGTCGAAACGTGGGCGCACGCGAAGCGCCTCCCGCGCGGATGTGAGCGGAGTTGACCGCCCCTATCCCGTGGTCATCGCACCAAAATATTGCGGAACTGCCAAGGATCGGTGGTGTCGATGTCGTCCGGAAAAAGCTTCGGACGGCCATCGAGCGGCGTCCAATCGGTGTAGTAGCCGCGCACCGGCCCAAGATACGGCATTTGCACCTCAAGGCAGCGCGCATGGTCCATCTCGTCGGTCTCGACGATCCCTGCCTCGGGGTTCTCCAGCGCCCAGACCATCCCCGCCAGCACCGCCGAGGTCACCTGAAGGCCAGTCGCATTCTGGTAGGGCGCGATCCGCCGCGTCTCTTCAATGGAAAGCTGCGAGCCGTACCAGTACGCGTTCTTGGCGTGGCCGTACAAAAGCACGCCCAGCTCATCGATCCCGTCCACGATCTCGTTCTCGTCGAGCACGTGGAGCGTCGACTGCGGCACACCCTCGCGCCCAAACATCTCGTGCAACGATAGCACCGCATCGTTCGCCGGATGGTAGGCGTAGTGGCAGGTCAGCCGATACTCCGGATCAAGCCCCTCACCGATGGTGAAGTAGTCGGCGATCGACACACTCTCATTGTGAGTCACTAGGTAGCCGTACTGAGCCCCGGGCGTTGGGCACCACGTGCGCACCCGCGTGTTCGCTCCGGGCTGCAGCATAAAGCGCGCCGCCTGGCAGCCAGTGCCATCAGCCTGCGCGCGCATGTTGTCCGGCTGCCACGTCTCGTGCGTGCCCCAGCCCATCTCCGCCGGCTGCAGCCCCTCGGAGATGAAGCCTTCCACCGACCATGTGTTCCAGAATGCATCGAGCGGCTTGGGGTTTTTGGCCCGCTGCGTGTCGCGCTCTGCGATGTGGACGCCCTTTACGCCGCAATCGCGCATCAGCGCGGCCCATTCGTCCCGCGTCTGCGGGTTCGCCGCTTTGCCCAGGTCCGCCGCCAGGTTGAGCAGCGCCTGCTTCACAAACCACGACACCATCCCAGGGTTCGCCCCGCAACACGACACGGCTGTCGTCCCGCCAGGATTGGCCCGCTTCTCGGCCCGCACCGTTTCTCGCAGGAAATAGTTGGTGCGCGAGGCAGGGTCGGCGTCTTCGTCGAAATAAAAGCCGATCCAGGGCTCAACGACGGTGTCGATGTACAAAACGCCCAGCTCACGCGTCAGCTTCATGATGTCGAGCGAGGACGTATCCACCGACAGGTTCACGCAAAAGCCCTGACCCTCACCCTCGGTCAGCAGCGGCGTCAGCACATCGCGATAATTCTGCCGGGTGATCGCCACCTGCTCAAAGCGGATGCCGCGCTCGTTCAGCAGAGCCCGATCCGCGTCCGAAGGGTCGATCACCACCATTCGTGACTGGTCGTAGGTGAAGTGGCGCTCCAGCAGCGGCAGCGTTCCCCGCCCGATGGAGCCGAAACCGATCATCACAATCGGCCCAGTAATTTCGCCGTACACCGGCCATTCGCTCATGGTTGTCCCCCGTCTCAGCACCGCTCACTTGGCGCGGTGGGAGGCGCAGTCCAGGAACGGCAGGCGGAAGCTCTACGCCGCGTTGTTCTTCGCGGCCATAGCCTCCGGCGATTGGACCGCGGTGAGCGGCGCGGGGGCGGGCGGCGCGTCCATGATGTTTTTGCCGGGGAAAGAACGGATCACCCCGTCCATTGGCTCAAGATTTGCCGGCCCAACCGCGTCGGAAGGCTGGCGCGCGTTGGCGGAGAACAGCGCACCCTCGGCCGAGTTTTCCACGTCGCCCGGCGCCGCCACCTCCACGCTATCTGCCGCGCCAATCGATACCGTGGCGGGGACACCCTCAGCCCATTCCACATTCCCCCGGGCAAGCCGTTGGATGCGATCCACCACGGGTCCGACGCTGCCCAGCGTCGTATGCGGCAGGAGTACGGCGAATCGGTCGACATCGACCATGGCGCAGACATCGCTGTCGCGAACGCTGGCGCGGATCGCGCAGGCCAGTTCTTCCGTGACGTCGCGCGTCCGCGCCTGCCCATAGGCTTTGCGCCGGTTGATCCCGTCATCCACCGAGACGAGCAAATAGGCAAAAGCGACCCCATAGCGGATGCTGAGGTGGTAGTGGTGATTGAGCTGGTTCTCGAAAAACACCCGGCTCACGTGCCCTGTGTTGCGCTCAAAACGCTGCTCGGACTGCTGGCGCGTGGCGGTTTCGCTGCGCGAGAACTCGTTGTGCACCATCAGCCCGAAAATTGTCGTCGCCAGCGGAACCCAGGCTGCCAGCGCAAACACTGTGGCAGACGAAGGTTCGGCCCCGGCCCCGGGCATCGACAGTGTCACGAGCGCAAATGGTGACATCACGCTCGCCACCACCACAGCGGACCGTCGGGGCCACATGCCCCACCGCTCCGAGAGCCAACGCGCAATGGCGCCGGTGGCGCCGAGGGCGACAAACGCGCCAGCAATGGACAAGGTGGCCTCGGGCGGCAACGCGATCATGAATTTCAGCGGAAGCGCGACCGCTATGGCTGCGCCCAGGAGACCACCAAACAAGCCAGCAATCAGAAAAAGCGGCGCCGCGGCCGCCCAGAGCGCGCCATGTTCAGTCGTCGTGGCGACCATCCACAAAATGGTGGCGAAAACGCTGCACACAAAACCGATAGCGGCATTGCGAATGTGGCCTTCCTCGGTCCTGTCAAAGACAAGCCCCAGCAAAAACGCAGCAGCGAACAACGCCACCGTCGTTTGCAACAGCTCAAGCAGCATGTTCGCCATTGATCACCCCAAATCCTTCCGCCGATGGACGATACGGCGGTCGGCATGCCTGGGGCTGGGCACGCTTAGATCAAGCGGGGCAAATCTGCTTTGATTTAAGCGTCTGAAAACGGGGAGATTTACGCCCCATAGGGCGGGTTGGGAATGTGCTGATGGGCTTCCCGCAGCGCGTCCGACCATGCGTGGCGCACGCTTTCAAAATACGCATCGTCCTGCCCAATGCGCACATTAACCGACGCCGCCAACGCGTCCCTGGGCACAACCACAGCGTCCACCGGTAAACCCACCGCAAGGTTGGAGCGAATGGTGGAATCCATCGAGATCAACGCCAGCTTCAGCGCTTCATTGAGCGGGGTGTCGTACGTCACCGCCCGGTCGAGGATCGGCTTGCCGTACTTGTGCTCCCCAATTTGAAGGTATGGCGTGTCCTGCGTCGCCTCCACGAAATTGCCTGCGCGATAAATCATGAACAGCCGGGGCGGGCCGCCTGCGATTTGCCCGCCCACCAGCAGCGAACAATCAAACCGACCGCCGTCCTGATGCAGCGCCTCACTGTCGCGATCCGCAACGTGGCGCACCGCCCGGCCCACAAACTGCGCCAGCTCAAACATGCTTGGCGCTGTGTGCAGCGTGTGCCGCGTGCCGTCGGCCATCGTCATGCCCTCGGTGATGTGACTCACCACCGACTGCGTCACCGCCAAGTTGCCGGCCGTCGCAATCGCAATCACGCGCTCACCAGGCACCTCGGTGATTTGGAGTTTTCGAAAGGTCGCGATGTTGTCGACGCCGGCGTTCGTCCGGGTATCGCCGACCATCACAAGGCCGCTCTCGAGCATCAAACCGACACAGTAGGTCATGGGCAGCACCGCATTAGGATGAGCCAGCATAGGCATGCTCTGGAAGGCTGACCAACCGCTCACCGTCGCACCTCCCAGACTTGTGCCCACTTCTTGGGCACGCCGTTGACCCTCAAGTGCCCGCCACCGCTAGCGTCCACCCATCGTCATTCCGCTCGTCGCATCGCTTGACCTATGGATCATGGACTGTGGATGCATTGTTTGGGCCATGGAGCGCTTGTCCGCCCGCGCGACGCTCACGTCCACCGATAGCGTCTCGCCGGTTCCCCCATAGGCCGCTCCGCGCACCGGCGCTGCACCCACGGCATCAAGCCCTACAGCAACCCGCACATAGGTCTCGTCAGTGCTGCGGCCTGCAGTTGGGTCAAAGCTCACCCAGCCCAGGCCCTGGATAAACACCTCCGCCCAAGCGTGTCCGGCCTGATCGTCTCGCGACCCACCGTCATTGTACTGATAGCCAGAGATGTAACGCGCTGGGATTCCCAGATGCCGTGCGCCGGCGATGAACACGTGGGCAAGGTCTTGGCATACGCCGCTGCCTGCCGAAAACGCCTCGGATGCGAGCGTCCCCGAATCAGTGGCGTGCACTTCGAACTGGATCGCCTCGTGAACGGCCTTGTTCCACCTGTGCGCGGCCGACAACAAAGTCCCATCGCTGGCGGTCTGCGCCGCTTCCACGGCGCTCGCGATCGCGTTGTCCGCCCGTGTCCTGTCGGTCGGGCGTAGGAAAACTGGGAGCGGAAGCGGCTCGTTCGTGCCCGAGACCACGCCGTTGTGCCCATCGGTCTCGACGGTGCCGCAGGCGATAATCTCAATCTCTTGTCCCGGTCGCTCTAGGGAGAATGTGTGCACAATGTTGCCGAACGCGTCGGTGCTGCGTGACAGCAGCGCATCCACCGACACCTCAAGGTGCCAGTCCTGAGTGGATTGGGTGTCGCACGCGCTCGGCGTGAGGTGCAGCGTTTCTATGATAGCCCGCGGCGCCTGTTCGTAGCGGTACCGGGTACTGTGTTGAATGAACAGGCGCATTGGTCAGTCCTTCAATCAGTGCAGATATTGCGCTGTGATCGTGTCGTTAAGATCAGCATTGCGTTTGATTACCCGCAGTAGAAATTGGTGTAGGCCTTCGCGAAAGATCGCCTCGATGGTCGTATTCTGAAGATGAGCGTGGTGAGCACGGGCTGCCCGTTGTGCCGGACCTTGGCGCCCATAATCATTGGCCAGTTGGTCTAAGAATACTGTTGCATTTTGCGCGCAGTGGGCGAGGGAACGTGGAAGCTCTGGCCGAATAGTCAACAGTTCGGCCACACGAAACGGCTTCAGCGAGTCGCGAAACACCCATTGATACGCGCTGTAAGCTGACGCTGCGCGCAGGATAGACGACCACTGAAAATAGTCCCGCACGCCGCCAACTTCCTCACCTTCGGGCAAGAGCACGTGGTACTTCACATCCAAGATCCGCGCCGTTGCATCGGTCCGCTCCACGTATGCTCCGAGGAAAAAGAAAGCATAGGCGTCTGTGCGCAGCATTGTGCGAAACGCCGCGCCGTCGAACTGTAGGCAGGCTTCCTTGACGAACGATAGGAACTGGACCAGCTGGCGCGGCGACATTCCATCCCGCGGGTAACGCTGAAGCTCCAGCCACGCGTCGTTGATGGTGTTCCACATGTCGAGCGTAATGGCGGTCCGCACCGCTCGCGCTGCCATCCGCGCCCGCCGCATGCAGACGAAAATCGACGATGGGTTTTCTGTGGAAAACGCCAGGAAGTGGATCACGTTGTCCCGGCTCGCATCCGGATAGGCGCTGGCGAACGAGGCGGCAGAGCCCGTCGCAAGCACCGCTGATTCCCACTCGTTGCTTTCGCTGCCGTACTGCGCGGGCAGTGCCGCGAGCCGCGAGGCAACGTCTAAGATCCGCGCCGTATTCTCGGCGCGCTCCACATAACGGGCGAGCCAATAAATCTCTTCAGCTGTGCGCGACAGGAGCATCAGGCCACTCCCTTCAAGTCGTCCGCGGTGCGTCTTGCCCAGCTCATTCGCCCAGCACCCAGGTGTCTTTCGTGCCGCCGCCCTGGCTGGAGTTGACCACCAGCGAGCCTTCGCGCAGCGCAACGCGCGTCAGCCCGCCCGGCACTGTGCGCACCCCGCTCGATCCGAACAGCACGAACGGCCGAAGATCCACGTGGCGCGGCGCGATGCCATCGCGCACGAACGTCGGGCAGGTGGAGAGCGCCAGCGTCGGTTGCGCAATAAACTCATCGGGCTCGGCGAGGATCTTGGCGCGAAACTCATCGATTTGCGCCGATGTGGACGCCGGCCCCACCAGCATCCCATAGCCGCCAGAGCCCGACACCGTCTTCACCACCAGCTCAGGAAGCCGGTCGAGGACCTCCTTGCGCGCCTCTTCTTCGCGGCATCGCCAGGTGGGCACATTGTTGAGGATCGGTTTTTCGCCAAGGTAAAAGTCAATGATATCAGGGATATAGGTATAGACGGCCTTATCATCGGCAACGCCCGTACCCATCGCATTGGCCACCGTCACCGTCCCCGCGCGGTAAGCCGATACAAGGCCCGGCACCCCAAGGATCGAGTCAGGTCTGAACACCAGCGGATCCAGAAAGTCGTCGTCGAGCCGGCGGTAGATCACGTCGACCTGCTGCGGCCCCTGCGTGGTGCGCATGAAAACGCGGTTGTCCCGCACGAAAAGATCGCGCCCCTCCACCAGCTCAACACCCAGCCGGTCCGCGAGGAAGGAGTGCTCGTAGTAGGCGCTGTTGAACGCGCCCGGCGTTAGCAGCACCACAGTCGGCTGCCGGGGCGCGGACGCCGGCGCAATGGAGCGCAGCGTTGCCAACAAATCGTTGGGGTACTGCTCCACCGGCTGCACGGAGTGGTTGGCAAACAAATCCGGGAAGAGACGCATCGTCACCTCCCGGTTCTCCAGCATGTATGACACACCAGAGGGCGTCCTGAGGTTGTCCTCCAGAACGTAAAACTCGCTCTCGCCGACACGCACAATGTCGATGCCGCACACCGGCGTGTAGATGCCGTGGGGCACCTGGATCCCCATCATCTCGGGCCGGAAATAGACGTTGCGATACACAAGATCGGCGGGAATGCGGCCGGCGCGAATGATCTCGCCGGGCCCGTAAATATCGCACAAGAACATGTTGAGCGCGCGCACGCGCTGCTCCAGCCCGCGCGTTAGGATGCTCCACTCAGCGCCGGTAATGACCCGTGGCACCAGGTCGAACGGAATGATCCGCTCTTCGGCGCTGTTGTCGCCATAAACTGCAAAGGTGATGCCGATCCGGCGGAAGAAGGCCTCCGCCTCGTCAGCCCGACTTTTCAGTTGTTCCGCCGAGTTTTGGGCCAGCCACGCATCCACCTTTTCGTAGGCGGGCCGGGTGACGCCATCGGGGGCGCGCATCTCGTCGAAGAACGCTGTCATGCCACATACCTATGCAAGACGTATGCTCAGGCGAGGGGGCAGCCATCGTCAACGCGCCTCCGAACAGTGCCTCCCGCTATCCCCAGTCCCGTCGCTGACAGCCGCCTAAGTATCCGACGAGTCGCCCCGACGTGTGGCAAACAGCCAGCCGCAAAAGGCTGTGGCGAGCAGCGCACCGGCGCACTGCGCGATTACAAAGCCCGGCAGATCGATGGGCCGGATCCCCGAAAAGGTGTCGGTGAACGCGCGGGCGAGCGCCACTGCCGGATTGGCGAACGAGGTCGATGCGGTGAACCAATAGCCCGCCGTGATCGCAAGCCCCACGAGCCAGGGAACGGCAGACGGCTGAAAGCGAAGGCCGCCATAAATCGCAAACAGCAGCGAGAACGTAGCCACCCCCTCCGAAAGCCACTGCGCGCCGCCTGTGCGCACCGTGGAGGAGGCCTGCAGCAAAGGCATCTCAAACATCGCGTGCGCCAGCAGCGAGCCGGCAACACCGCCCGCACACTGCGCCGCCACATAGGCCACCGCGAGCCCCCCGCCGATGCTGCCGCGCACCGTCATCGCGAGCGTCACGGCCGGATTAAAGTGCGCCCCCGACAGCGGTCCCAACACGGTAATCAGCACCACCAGGATGGCCCCGGTCGGGATCGTATTGCCGAGCAGCGACACCGCCACGTCGTCGGACAGGTTGTCGGCCATGATGCCTGAACCGACGACGGTCGCGACCAAGATCAGCGTGCCCAGCGCCTCGGCAACGATTTTGCGGGGCGTGTCAAACGTAGGCGCGCTCATGCCACCTCGCCGTCCATGTGATCCATCCGGCCGATCGCGTTAAGCGCCGCCTGAAGCTCCGCCGCATTCATCGACGCGACAGGCAGCGCACCGAGCCGAGCCGCCCGCGCCTTCAGCGCATCAAACGTTGCGACGAAGGCCGCGCGCACATCCG
>CAKZYH010000158.1 GCA_937884725.1 uncultured Paracoccaceae bacterium | reverse complement strand
GTCATCGCTACCAGACCGGTTCAAGCCGGCTTGAGACCGGAAGGTCGTTGCGCTTGACCGGGTGGACGTAAAGCCGGCCCAGCACCAGCGCCCCCCGCAACACATGCCAGCCGTGGGATAGCTTGCCAGAAATCCCGCCGCGCTGACGCGCTTTGTCGATCGCAACGCTGAGATCGTAAAGCTTGGCAAAGCCCTTCTTGAAGGCCTCGCTGTCAGTATCGAGTTCCAGCGGGAAGACCTGCCGGCTAATCTCAGTGGTCAGCCGAAACACAGCCGCATCGTACTCGGTGATGTCGACGCCGAGCGCATTGTGGAACGCCGGCCGCTGGTGATCGCGCACATACATCGTCGCGTAGACCGCCAGCAGGAAGAAACGGATCCAAAGCTTGTTCCCGCCGCGCAGCAGATGCGGATTGGCTCGCATCAACAGCGCAAACGCTTCGCCATGCCGGAACTCGTCATTGCACCACTGCTGGAACCACTTGAAGATCGGGTGGAAGCGCTTGTCCTGATTTTTCTCCAAATGCCGAAAAATCGTGATGTATCGCGCGTAGCCGATTTTCTCAGACAGATAGGTCGCGTAGTAAATAAACTTGGGCTTGAAGTACGTATACTTCTTCTGCTTGGTCAGAAATCCCAGATCGACGCCGATGTTGGCTTCTTTCAGCGCATCGTTGATGAAGCCGGCGTGACGCGCCTCATCGCGGGACATCATGCCAAAGAGTTCGCAAATGTCCTTGTTGGTGCCGCGCTTGCGCATCTCTTTGTAGAGCACGCACCCAGAGAACTCCGACGTGAGCGATGCGACCAAGAAGTCGATGAATTCCCGCCGCAGTTCAGGGTCCAGCGCATCAAAATCGATGGTGTCCCACTCTTCGTTCTTCTTGAAGTGACCTTTGTTTGGGTCTGAACGCATCTCCGCGATCAGCTCATCCCACTCGCCGCGTACCGGTTCGACGTTGATCTTGTCCATCTCGTCGAAATCGGTGGTGTAAAAGCGTGGCGCGAGGACAGTGCTTTCGCGAGCAATGGCAAGCTCTGTGGTCTCGTTGACTTCCTTGACCCGCTTCGCTCCAGCGGTGTTGCGAACTGGCGCGTTCATGCCGTCACCCTTTCCGAGAACGAGAACTCACAAAGTTCCATCACTTCAAAGTCGCCGGTGAGACGGGTCCAGAGCCGCTCGATCATCGTGGCGCGGACAATCGTCGCCTCGCGATCAACCCGCCAAACCTCGCCGTAGGGCACGCGGATCTCGGAACCATGGACGATGATCTCATCGCCGGGTTCGGCATCGATCCCGTCGGGCAAAATGACGTGGGCGTGGAGCGACTCGAAGGTGTGGCTGACCTCGACCTCGCACGGCACCGTCAGCCGTGTTTTCATTGCGCTAAACATCGCCTTTGCCTCCCATCTTGAATTGGCCGTCTGCCGCTCTGACGAGCGGCCCCGCCGTCGGTTCGCCGGTCGGCTTCAGCGCCGTGGCGAAATGTGCCGCACTTGCCATGGTCATCCTCCTCTAGTCCGTCGGTGTGTGAGTATGCCAGCGCGCGACGCGCGTCCGGCGGGGGTGAGCGCCGCAAAAACCGGGGCGACGAAGGTCGTGTCGGGCCGCGCTGCCGTGGCCATCTGTCCCAAGTGCGGCCACACCTTTCTGATCACTTTGGCCGCAGCGTGAGGTGAAAAATCACACGCGTCATTGATACAGCGCATGGTTGTGAGGATTTTCAGCCGCCCGCCCGCCGCCATGTCGACACTAGTGGCTCTTGCCCAGCTGGTGCGGGCGTAGGAGGGGAGGGAGGGGCGCTGACCAATCATCTGCCGATTACCCCGGAAAGTGGGTCAGCCCGAGGCGCATCCGCGCGTTGGGCGCGGCGCGAGACAACGGGGCGCAGAGCGCGAG
Organism: uncultured Paracoccaceae bacterium; assembly: GCA_937884725.1. Lineage (GTDB taxonomy): Bacteria > Pseudomonadota > Alphaproteobacteria > Rhizobiales > Amorphaceae > Acuticoccus. The sequence goes on along the minus strand of CAKZYH010000158.1, from coordinate 19,648 downwards.
AGTGACCAGAAGAAGAACAATTTCAAAATGATAAACCGCACTATAGCCGATGGTCTGTGACGTGAGCACGGGACCCAAATAGCCGCCTTCGGCGAGTGCACCGACGCCGTCGCGCATCATCCCGCCAAGGGCGACGCCAACACCCGCAGCGACCGCCTGCACCGCACCCCACGCCCCGAGCACGAGGCCGGCAGCGCTACTATCGGTTTCCTGCATTGCCGCGGTGAGTGTGCCGACAGCGAATAACCCACCGCCAAAGCCCACCGCACCAACGCCGGCGCAAAACAGGACCGTCCATTGGAGCGGATCGGCGCAGATGATCGCCACAAATCCCGCCATGCCCACGATTAAGCCGATGGCGGCGGAGCGCATGGTCCCGCGACCTGCCGAAAGGCGCCGCGCAGCAAACCAGATCCCAATCAAAGTGCCGGTGGCGAGGACTGCCGTCAGAAGCGTTGTGGCGCTGACCGACAGCGACAGCAACTCACCCCCATAGGGCTCGAGCAACACGTCCTGCATGGAAAAAGCGCACGTGCCAACCGCGACAGCCGCCATAAAGCGCGACGCCTGCTTGTTCGCGATCAGCGCGGCAAGGGTGGTGCGGAAGGCCGGGCGAGGGCGCGATGGCTTGGTGCGCTCCGGATCGCGTGGCTCTTGCTGCCACATGGCAATGATATTGATGACAATCGTCACCACTGCAGCGCCCTGGATCACCTCAATCAGGCGTATTGGCGAGAACTCCTTCAGCGCCCACCCGAATACCAGCGCCGCGAGCAGCATCCCCACCAAAAGCATAATGTAAAACAGCGCCACAATGCGCGGCCGCGTCTCGTCCGTCGCCAGATCGCTTGCAAGGGCAAGGCCCGCGGTTTGCACCGTGTGAAGCCCCGCGCCGATGAGCAAAAACGCCAACGCCGCTGCCGATTGGCCCACCCAAGGCGGCTGCACGCCCTCCGCCAGTATGAGGAGCGCAAACGGTAAAATCGCAAAGCCACCAAATTGGCTCAGCGTGCCGAACCAAATGTACGGCGTGCGCCGCCAGCCAATGTAGCTCCGGTTGTGGTCAGAGCGGTGACCGATCAGCATGCGCAGCGGCGCAAAAAGCACCGGCGCAGCCACCATAACCGCCACAAGCGACGCCGCCATGCCAAGCTCGACGATCATCACCCGGTTGAGCGTTCCCGTCAGGAGCACCATCGCCATGCCGACGGTCACCTGAAACAGCGACAGCCGGATAATGCGGGACAGCGGCATCTCAGCCGAAGCGACGTCCGCAAACGGCATAAGCCGCGCGGGAATGGCGTTGACCAAAAACCGCGTCATAGCGCGACCGCCCGGCGTATGGTGCGCGGCGTCCTCATCGGCGGGTCAGCTCGACGCATTGAGAAGTGTAAAAACCGCTCGCAATGCGCTGCGAATGGGTGATCTCGAAATCGCTGAGTGCGGGCGCCGACCCGATCGCATCGCTCAGTCGGCCAAGGCGCGCGGGCTCGATCGCCGGCGACTTGTCGCCCTTCGGAAAGAGTTTCCCTACCGCGTGCATCACCGTCAGCATCGGGGTCGATGGCGCCACGGTGAACACGATCGAGCGGCGCGTGCGGGGCGCCAGCGCCGACAAAGCACTGACAATATCGGGCAGTTGGTAATGGATCAGCGAATCCATCGCGACCACGTGGTCGTGGGTGCCAAGCGCATCATCGAGCATATCGCCGGACAAGAAGCTGACCCGGCCAGGCTCCGCGTCCGATCCTTCCGGCAGCGCCGCAGGGCAACGCTCGCGCGCAATCCCCACCAAGGTCGGCGACAGGTCAATGGCGGTCACAGCGGCACCACGCGCTGCAGCCTCCGCGGCAAGCGCTCCCGTCCCGCAGCCAGCGTCCAGCAGCCGGCGATCCTGAAGGTCCTCGCCAAGGCGCGACATGATAAGCGCGCGCATCGCATCGCGCCCGGCCCGCACTGTGGCGCGAACACGGCTGACCTTTTCGTCGGAGGTGAGCCGTGCCCAAGCCTGCGCCGCCGTGCGGTCGAAGTAGGTCTCAAGCTCGCGGCGCCTCGCGGCATACCGGGCGCCGGCTTTCCCAGGGCGCATCACATCGGTGAGGCTGTTCATCGTCCCAACCTCAATCAAACCCAAGGAAATCGAAGATGTCGCGGTCCTTCATCGGCGTCGCCTCACAGGGGTCGATGCCAGTGAGAAGCGTGCGCGCCAGGTTCAGATACTCGTTCTGAACGGCGACAATCTCCGGATCGTCCCCCATCTCAAACAGCGTCATTTTCTTCAACCGAGAGCGCCGGATGGCATCGACATTTTTCAAATGCGCCAAACGGTTGAGCCCGGTCGCCTCATTGAAGCGATCGATTTCGTCGGTACCCTCCGACCGGTTCGCAATCACACCGCCGATCCGCACGCTGTAGTTGCGCGCCTTGGCGTTTATCGCCGCCACGATGCGGTTCATGGCGAAAATGGAATCAAAGTCGTTGGCGGTCACGATGAGCGCCCGCTCGGCGTGCTGAAGTGGCGCTGCAAAGCCACCACACACCACATCACCCAAAACGTCGAAGATCACGATGTCAGTGTCTTCCAAAAGGTGATGCTCTTTCAGAAGCTTGACCGTCTGGCCGACAACATAACCGCCGCAGCCCGTACCCGCCGGTGGCCCGCCCGCCTCAACGCACATCACCCCATTAAAACCCTCGTAGACGAAGTCATCCACGCGAAGCTCTTCGGAGTGGAAGTCGACGCTTTCCAGAACGTCGATCACGGTCGGCACCAGCGACTTTGTGAGCGTGAAGGTGCTGTCGTGCTTTGGGTCGCAGCCGATCTGCAGAACGCGCTTGCCGAGCTTGGAGAAAGCCACCGACAGGTTGGAGGAGGTGGTGGACTTGCCGATCCCACCCTTGCCGTAGACGGCAAAGACCTGCGCGGTATCGATGACCTGCGTTGGATCCAACTTGACCTGAACCGAACCTTCCCCGTCGGCGCGTGGATCCACCGGCTTCGCGGCCACCGGATTGCGGATCTGAATGTTCATGCCGCAACTCCCTCAAGGCGGTCTTCAATCTCGTCGGCAGCAGCTTCCAGCGCCGCCAGCGTCGCGGCGTCCGGCTGCCAGTAGCGCCGCTCGTGCGCCTCAATGAGGCGTGTGGCGACGTTTTGCGTCGCAACAGGGTTCAGTGCCGCAAGCCGCTCGCGCATTTCGGGGTCGAGCACATACGTCTCGCTGAGGCGCTGATAGACCCAAGGTTGCACCTGACCTGTGGTCGCCGACCAGCCGACCGTGTTGGTGATCGACGCCTCGATTTGGCGCACACCCTCGTATCCGTGGGCGAGCATCCCTTCGGTCCACTTCGGGTTGAGCGCACGGGTCCGTGTCTCCAGCGTCACCTGCTCATCGAGCGTGCGCACCTTGGCGTCGCCCCGCGTCTGATCGGAAATGTACACGGGAACGCGCTCGCCACGCACCCGGCTCACGGCTCGCGACACACCGCCGAGCGTGTCGAAATAGTGGTCGACGGTGGTGACGCCGAGCTCCACGCTCTCAAGGTTTTGGTGCGCGGCATCCACGTCGCCCAAAATGCTCTGCAAGATTTTGGGCTGTGCAGCGGCCTTGCCGTCGACGCCGTAGGCAAAGCCTTTGCGTTTGGTGAAGCAATCGGCGAGTTCGTCCTCATCGTCCCAGCTGCCGCTGGCAATCAGTTGGTTGACGTTCGCGCCATAGGCGCCCTCGGCGTTGGAAAAGACGCGAAGCGCGGCCGTTTCCAACGGGCAATCGTGCGCCGCAGCGTAGGCGAGGGCGTGACGGCGGACCGCGTTCTGTTCCACCGGCTCGTCCGCGCTCGCGGCAAGCCAGGCCGCCTCAGCGATCAGCTTGGTCTGCAGCGGAAGAAGATCGCGGAAAATGCCCGACAACGTAACCATCACATCAACCCGAGGACGGCCGAGCTCGGCGAGCGGGATCAGCGCAGCCCCCGCAAGGCGCCCATAGCTATCAAGCCGCGGCTTTGCGCCCATCAGCGCCAACGCCTGCGCGATCTGCGAGCCCTCGGATTTCAGATTGTCCGTGCCCCAAAGCACCAGCGCGATGGTTTCCGGAAATGCGCCGGTCTCAGCCTGTTGGCGCGCCAAAATACGCTCAGCCTGGGCCGCACCGTCTGCCATCGCGAACGAGGAGGGGAGGCGGAATGGGTCAAAGCCGTGAAGGTTGCGCCCGGTTGGCAACATGTCCGGGTTGCGAATGAGATCGCCGGCCGGTCCCGGCGCGATGAACTTGCCGTCCAGTGCGCGCAGGATCGCCGCCATCTCGCCGGGCTCGCGCAGCGCCTTATCCATGGCGCTGAGGCGCGCTTCAACGGCCTCCGGAGTCGGCGCATCGGCAGCCGCATCCGCTGCATAAGGCTCCGAGGTCGATGGGCGATGCGTTTCCTTCTTCGGCTCAGTCGTGCCGACGATCGGGTTTGCGGCGATCGCCTTGGTGCGGTCGGTCCAGTCGCCACCATCCATGGCCGCGCCAGCCGCCGCCAAAAGGTCGGCCCGTTCCGCCTCGCTAAGACCACCGCCCACGATGTGCAGCCCGTGCGGGATCAGCGCATGCTCCAGCTCGTAGAGCTTCGTCGTCAGCGCCGCCACAGCGCTCTGCGGGTCAGTCCAAAGCGGTTCAGCCGGCACAAGATCAAGCGCCGCGGCCTGGGCTTGCAGCGTTTCAGCAAGGCTCGCCGATTGATCCTCACGCTCAGCCGCACGCCAGTGATCGAGCGCGGACTTCAACTCCGCCAACCCTTTGTAAAGGCCCGCTTCCGTCACCGATGGCGTCAGGTGCCCGATCAGCGTCGCCCCGGCCCGGCGCTTGGCGAGCATGCCCTCTGACGGGTTGTTGGCAGCGTAAAGGTTGAGGTTTGGGATCGTGCCAATCAGCCGGTCCGGCCAGCAGTCGCCAGACAGCCCGACCTGCTTGCCAGGCATAAATTCCAGCGCCCCGTGGGTTCCAAAATGCAGCACGGCATCAAAACGCTGGTTGAGGAAGCGGTAGAACGCGCTGAAGGCGTGGGTTGGCGCGAAGTTGCCTTCAAACAGCAGCCGCATCGGGTCGCCCTCGTACCCGAACGCAGGCTGCACACCGACAAAGACGTTGCCAAAGTGCGCACCATAAATGTGCAGCGTTTGGCCGTCCGTCTGCTGCCGTCCCGGCGCAGGTCCCCACACCGCTTCAATCTCGCCAAGGTGCCGCTCGGCAGCGACGTGATCGTCGACGGGGATGCGGTGCGCGACGTTGGCGTCGGACCCAAAGGTCTCTGAGTTGCCGTGGATGATCGCATCGCGCAGCGCGTCCACCGATGCGGGGACGGTGACGCGATACCCAGCGTCCGCCATGGCATGCAATGTGTTGAACAAGCTCTCGAATACCGACAGGAAGGCCGCCGTTCCCGTCGCACCGGCATTGGGCGGGAAGTTGAAGAGCACGATGGCGATCTTGCGGTCTTCACGGCGCGTTTGACGCAGCTCGATCTGGCGGCGTACCCGCTGCGCCAGCACGGCCGCGCGCTCGGTGTCGACCATCATCGCGAGGCCGGTCTCATCGCGCCCGCCGATCACGGTCGGGCTGATGGCGCCGTCGAGCTCTGGGATCGCGACCATCATCGTCGCTTCCACCGGCAACAGGCCCGCCGAACCAGTCCGCCAAGCCTCAAGCGACTGGAACTCTAGCGGTTGGCACACGGTGTAGGGCACGCCAAACGCTTCGAGCGCCTCCGCGGCTGCGCCAGTGTCGTTGTAGGCGGGGCCGCCGACCAGCGAGAAACCGGTGAGCGAGACAATGGCATCGACAGCCGGTTCGCCGTCGACGGTAAAGTACGCGTCCATCGCCGGCCGACTGTCGAGGCCGGAGGCAAACACAGGAATGACCGTCAGCCCGGCGCGCTCGAACTGGTCGATGATGCCGTCATAGTGCGCGCGGTCGCCGGACAAAATGTAGGCACGCATTAAAATGAGGCCAACCGTTCCGCGGGTTTGGCGCCCGCCCGAGGAGACCTCACGCACAGCCTCAGCGTCGGTCCCAACCGTGCCGGGCAAATGCGGGTGATAGAGCCCCACATCGGGGTAGGTGACCGGCGGCGGCGCCGTGATTGCGCCGCGCAAACTCGCCCGCGGGCCAGCCGCGTAACGCTCGGCCAGCATGGCGATCAGGCCGGCGATGTTCTCGCAGGAGCCGGCGAGCCAGTACTGCATGGCGAGAAAATATGTCCGCAGGTCCTGCGCTGTGCCGGGTACGAATTTCAGAAGCTTGGGCAGCCGCCGCAGCGTTTTCATCTGCGCGGCACCAGAGCTCTTGGACGGCGAAGAGCTGCCCCGCAGCTTCTTCAGCATGCGGATCATCGCCGAATCCTGGCGCCCCATCTCCAATTTGCCAAGCCGCGTCAGACGGATGACTTCGCCGGCTGACATGCAGCCAACGATGGCATCAGCATCGGCCCGACGCGCTTCCAGCGCTGGCAGGATCGCACTGATGTGGTCGTCAAGGAACAGCATGGTGACAATGATGATGTGGGCCGACGCCACATCCGCCTTCGCCGCCTCCAGCGCCGCTGGGTTGTCATGCCAAGTACCAGCTGCGTGCAGCGTGACCGTAAGCCCAGGCAGCGCTGGCTTTAGCCTTGCCTCCGCCTCGGCCACCGTTCTCGACAGGTGCTTGTCGAGAGTGATGATCGTGACGTTTATCGGGGTGCTGTTAGCGTCCGAAGTGGGCTTTCGCATCGTACAACGTCTCAACTGTGATACGGCTCATGCCTCGTTCTGCGGCGTAGCGCTCCGTATTCTGTCGAGCTTTGCCGCGCACGAAGAATGGGATTTTTTTCAGCTCTTTCTGGGCATCACTGTCCCATTCCAGCGCCGGCATCTCCAAGCCGGCCGCTTCAGCGGGAATAAGGTCCTCAGCGCAACCGCCGTCCGCCATCGCCGCATGAGCGGACGGCGGTGCGATGAGGATCTCCGACGACACGGCCGGTGCGGCGGACGGCCGTGGCGCATGCGCAGCAAGGTGGGAGGCCCCTGCCTCGTCGGAGAACTCGTGGTCCTCCCGGAACATGGTGAGGAGGTGTTCCTCCAGACCCATGGTCAACGGGTGGACAAGCGTATCGAACAGAACGTTGGCGCCCTCAAACCCCATCACGGGTGAACGGCGCGCGGGAAAGTCCTGCACATGAACTGGCGCGGAAATCACCGCGCAAGAAATGCCAAAGCGCTTGGCAATGTGGCGCTCCATCTGACTGCCGAGCACCATTTCTGGCTCAGCCGCCTTGATGGCCGCTTCCACTTCCAAATAATCGTCAGTGATGAGCGGCTCGAGCTCAAGATCCTTGGCAACAGCCCGGATGGTACGGGCACCTTCCCGGCTATAGGTGCCGAGACCGACGACGCGAAAGCCCATCTCTTCGGCGCAAACGCGGGCGATGGCCGCAGCATGAGTGGCGTCACCAAAAACGAAAACGCGTTTTCCGGTGAGGTAATTGCTGTCCACCGACCGGGACCACCAGGGCATGCGGCTGTTGTCGTCATCAAGCGCGGGCTCGGGATCGACACCGGCGAGCGCTGCAACCTCGGCAATAAACTCACGCGTCGCGCCCACCCCGATGGGCACGACCTTGGTAAAGGGCTGCTTGAAGGCGCGCTCCATCCAGCGCGCGGCGGTCTCTGCGATCTCGGGGTAGAGCACGACGTTGAACGCGGCCGCCGGCAGGCGCACTAGGTCCGACGGGCGCGCAGGCATCGGCGCCACCACGTTGACCTTGATCCCCAAGGTGGTGAGGAGCGCCTTGATCTCTGCCGTGTCGTCACGGTGCCGGAAGCCGAGCGCTGTCGGGCCCAGAATGTTGCAGCTTGCCTGCTCGCGACCCTCCGCCGTCGCCGGATCGGCAAGCGTGCGGCACAGGCGGTAAAAGGTCTCCGCCGCGCCCCAGTTTTCCTTCTTGGAGTAGCTGGGCAGCTCCAGCGGAATAGTGGGGCAGGGCAGGTCGAGGGCCTTGGCGAGCCCGCCAGGGTCATCCTGGATGAGCTCAGCCGTGCATGACGCACCGACCATCATCGCCTCGGGCGCCTCGCGCTCGTAGGCGTCCTTTGCCGCGTTCTTGAACATCTCCGCCGTGTCTGAACCCAGGTCGCGGGCCTGGAACGTGGTGTAGGTGACGGGCGGCCGGGCGCCGCGCCGTTCGATCATCGTGAACAAGAGGTCGGCGTAGGTATCGCCCTGGGGGGCGTGAAGGACGTAGTGCAGCCCCTTCATCCCGGTGGCCACCCGCATGGCGCCGATGTGCGGCGGCCCTTCATATGTCCACATGGTCAGCTTCATACCGCGAGCCTCTCGGCGCGCTGGAGCGGACGGGCGAAAAGCTCAGCCAAATCACCGGCCTGCTCAAAGCCGTGGATGGGCGAGAAAATCAGCTCAATCGCCCACTTCGTGCGGTATCCACGCGCCTCGAGCGGATTGGCAAGGCCAAGCCCACACACGGTCAGATCGGGTCCATCGTCCTCCAGCCGCGCAAGCTGGCGGTCCACATCCTGGCCCTCACTGAGGCGAACATCCTGTGGCAGCCGCGGCAGCTCTTCCGCCAGATGCTGGCGGTGGAGGTAGGGCGAGCCGACCTCAATGGGCCGCATGTCGCACTCTTCGGCGAGAAAGCGGGCGAGGGGCGGTTCAAGCTGCGAGTCGGGAAAGAAGCTGATCGATTTGCCGGCAAGCGTTGGGCGGTGTCGTGCAATCGCCTCGTGAGCCCGCTTTTCGGGCGCCGCAATCACAGCCTCAAACGTCTCATCAGACACACCAAAGCGCGCCGCAGCAGCTGCCAAAAAGGCCCGTGTGCCGGCCGCACCGAAGGGGAAAAGCGCGGGCAGATATTGAGCGCCCCGGCCTGCCAGACGGGCCGCCGTCTCCGTGAGGAAGGGCTGCAGCAACATGTAGGATGTGTTCGGTCCCACGGCGGGCATGGCGTCCGCATTGCGGCCAGGCAGCACTGCCACACTGTCGATGCCCATCGCCGAGAGCATGCGCAAAAACTGGTCTTCCACGATGTCGGGCAGTGCCCCCACCAGAAGCAGCTGGGAGGCGTCAGTGGCAGCCAGGTCCGGCACCAAGCTCGCCAGGCAAGCGTCTTCGCCCTCGGTAAAGGTGGTTTCAATGCCACTGCCCGAATACGCCAGTACGCGTGTTGCAGGGTGGTAGTTGCGGTTCAGCCGCTCGGCTGCCTTGGCCAAATCAAGCTTGATCACCTCAGAAGGGCAAGAGCCGACCAAAAACAAAAGCTTAATGTCGGGACGGCGAGCCAGAAGCTCGGTCACAACTCGGTCAAGCTCGTCGTGCGCATCCGCAAGGCCGGCAAGGTCACGCTCATCGATGACAGCGGTGGCAAAGCGCGGCTCGGCAAAAATCATGACGCCCGCGGCGGACTGCAAAAGGTGGGCGCATGTGCGCGAGCCAACCACCAGAAAGAACGCGTCTTGGATCTTTCTGTGCAGCCAAACGATCCCCGTGAGGCCACAAAAGACCTCGCGTTGGCCACGCTCCTTCAGCACCGGGCGGTCGCAACCACCGCGCGGGCCGTGCACAAGCGTGGTGGGCCCTTTTATGCGAGCCGGCGCGTTCAAAGCTCCACCTCTTGGGTAGGAGCCTCACGCTTGGCGCGAACCATCTTGAACAAGAACTGCGCTGCGTTGACCGCGTAGGCCACATAGGCAGCAAGAGCGATCCAAAGTTGATCAGACGTCGTGCCCCAGCCGGCAAACAAAGCCGCCACATAGGCTAAGTGCAGCACGATCACCGCCATCGACACCACGTCCTCCCAGAAGAAGGAGGGCGCGAACAAGAACTTGCCGAAGACGACCTTCTCCCAGATGGAGCCGGTGACCATGATGGTCAGCAAAATCGCTGTTTTGAGAACAACCGAAATCGCCGCGGCAGTGTGCGCGATGTCGGCAAACAGCGCCGTCAGCACGAGAACGAGGCTGACTAGAAACACAACGAACTGCAACGGCGCGAGCACCGCCTGAACCGTGGTCCAGACCGTCGCATCCCGGCGCGCCCGCTCAGCGGTCGTATAGACCGGCCGAGGGCGCGACTTGCTGGCGCTCGGCCAGTGGGGTTGTGCGGGTGCTAAGCTGCTCATCGCCCTCAGAATTTGCCTCCGTGCAGGTGGACCAGCGGGGGTACGGGCAACGACACCGGATAAGGGGTGATGGAGTGGCGCCGACGGTTGAAGTGTAGGCACCGGTCGCCGGTGGTGTCAATTGAGATTGACGATCCTGTCTGTCAAAATATATGACATTCACGCTTGCCAAGCGGCAAAGCGTCAAGCATTATTGACGCGGACGACTCTGTAAAGTTTTGCAAAGTTGACACTCGCCAACGTCACTCCCGACGCGTAAGCTGCGCGCCGTGGAGGGCCCATCATGACTGGGCGCGGCAAACGAGACAGAACGTCCCAACGGCAACCCGATGCGCGTGACAACGCGCCGGGCAAAGGTGGAGATTCTTTGGTGTCCATGCCCCTTTCGCAGGGCAACGCCGATGGCGATGCCCGTGGTCCGGTCATGGACGAGGTCGAGCAGAAGGCCCTAGCAGACATCATAGAGCAGCAGATCATACCTCGCCTGGTATCCATGCCGCGCAACGGGACGCTTAGCGAAAGTGTGCCCGAGCGCGTCATCGTCGCCATGTGCGATGCTGCCGTTGCCAACGAGCAAGCCGTGATCGAACAGCAGATCAACGCCACCGGTATGCACGGTCTCGCGCTCAGCGATGCCATGGCCGACATCGTGACGCGATCGGCAAGGCGGTTGGGCGAAGACTGGGAAATGGACCGGCGGGACTTTTTCGACGTCACAGTGGGGCTTGGCACGCTCCAGCGCGTCGTCAGCCGGTTCACCGAAAGCCCCAATATCGGGTTGCGGATGGACCGTTCGGCGTTGCTTGGCGCAATGCCAGGCCAAACCCACACTTTCGGTCTTGCCATTGTCTACCATTATTTTCAGCAGGCGCGTTGGCCGGTGGACTTTCAGCCCTTCTCAACGCCCGCCGAGCTCAAAGCCAGTTTGGCCTCTGAATGGTATACGCTGGTTGGCATCTCAATCGCCGACAGCGACCAAATTGAACTCGCGAAGGACATCATCGACACGCTGCGCGCCGCCTCCTACAATCCAGAAGTGAAGGTGATGGTTGGCGGTCCGGCGATTGTGAAGAACCAAGATCTGGCCGCCGAGTTGGGCGCCGATAGTGCTGCCTTTGACGGACGGGAGGCCGTGACCTGGGCCAACCACTGGGCAGACATTATGCCTCGCCCGCGACCACAATGACCTCCCGGTCAAGCCATGACGGCGGATGCTGAGATGGATGCGACCAATAGTGGGCGGCCCAACCCCATCAGGTCCGCCACCGACCTGCTCGGCGCACTGCCGGCCGACGAGCTAACACCGCTCCTCGCCCAAACCGCTGACGTCGCGCTTTTGCTGGACGAGGCCGGCATCATCACCGACGTGGCGCTCGGCGACATCGACATGCCCGAGGACGTGGTCGCCGGCTGGCGTGGCCAGCGCTTTGGCGACACCGTCACCAAGGAAAGCCAGGACAAAGTCCGCCGCCTCCTGCAAGCCTCGCCCACGGATGGCGTGGCCGGCCCCACACAGGTCAACCACGGCCGCAGCGACGGGCCGGACTTGCCGGTGCGCTACACCGCGGCGCGGCTCAGCCAAAACCGGTCGGTCGCCATCGGTCGCGATTTAACACGCCTTGCCGATGCCCAGCGCCGTCTCTTGGAAGCGCAGCGCGCAGCAGAGCGGTCCTACGCCGAAATGCGCCGTTCCGAGACCCGCTTCCGGCAATACTTTCACAACACCGACGAAGCGGTGGTCTTCGTCGACGCTACGGACCGAATTGCCGACGCAAACCGGATTGCCACTGAACGCTGGCGGCACGTGCCCCGAATGGTGGGTCGGCGCATCACCGACCTGTTCGAAGCCCACGAAAAGCCGATGATCGCAAGCGTCGTCGCCGCCGCCCGGCTGGGCAGCGGTATGACGCGCTGCCAATTCAGCGGCGGCGAAGCGCTCATGGCGCCTTTGCGCGGGGACCCAGGAACCGTCCTCATACGCTTCCTGTCCGGTGATGGTGACCCCACAGGCTTTGAGCGCCTAGGCCGCGTCGTGGAGACCATGCCCGATCCGTTCGTAGTCACCGACGGGTCGTTCAACATTGTGACCACCAACCACGCCTTTGCCGACTTGACCGATACCCCGTCGCCGGAACGCCTGGTGGGTCTATCGGTGGATCGGTGGCTCGGCCGGTCAGGCGTCGACCTATCGGTGATCAGGGCAGCGCTCGCCGATGCCGGTTCGCTGCGCGGGTACAATACCGTCATGCAGGGGGAACTCGGCCAGCGCTATGAGGTGGAGATCTCCGCAACCCGCGCTGTTGACCGGGGCGGCGAGCTGATCGGCCTCGCGCTGCGTCAGGTGCCGCGGACCAACGGCCCAGGCATCGGCCGCTCTCCCCAAGAATTCACTGATCTCGTCGGCCGGGTGCCCATCAAAGAAATCGTTCGCGAGACGACCGACAGCATCGAGCGCATGTGCATCGAAGCCGCGTTGGAGCTATCTGGCGACAATCGAGCGTCCGCCGCTGAGCTGTTGGGGCTCAGCCGGCAAAGCCTTTACGTCAAGATGCGCCGATACGGCATTGTTGACGGCGATGGCCTGGAAAACGGGGCATCGGACCACCTCGACTAGCGCGTCAGCTGCTGGACGAATCGCCGTTAACTAAATTCAAAAATGGGTTTCAAACACGGCAAGTGTTTGATTGCGCTGTCCACAACATTCTCGTCCGGCTAAGTATTAACAAGGTGTGCATCAGCCGCCCGGATTGGAGAATGTCTATGTCATTTCGCACTCTTGCTGCATTGGGCGTCGCCGCCACTTTGGCCGTGCCCGCCGTTGCCGTCGCTGGCGGGGGTCACCACTACAATGATTGTTGTCGTCAGGCCCCTCACCACAAGCGTCTGAAAGAGCGTGTCTACGTGGAAACGTCCGTGTACCGCGCGGGCCTTGGCAAAAACAGCATCATCGACGCGAACTACGAGAACAACAAACAGCCGGTATTTCTGATCCATCGCCGCCGTGCCGTGGGCGGGCAAATCCGCATTTTCACGCCTGGCCGGTAACGCCGCAGACCATCGCGCGGCCGGCTATTCTCTGCCCGCTTATCACCGCCAGCAAAATCACGTGCTGGCTCGTCCCGCTTCGAGGCAACCGTGGAGCCCGCGATAGGGGGAGGGAGCAGACAAGCTTGGTCGCGCTCCCATCGCGTGTGACGCCGAGTGAGGATGATAGCCGGCGTTGATCATGTAGGTGTTGCCCTCGGCCGCAGAAAATTTGTCCGGCACGTTCTCGATCTGGCGCCATGGGGTTTGGCTGGTCAGCTCTGGGACTTGCGCGGCATGTGCTTCAATTCGGCGAAATCCTACCCGATGGGTGTCAGATCCGGCGCGTGGCGCGGCGGGAAGAAAAGGTGAGCGCCAACGGCTTTGGCTTTGATGACGGCCCGCACGGCCATGCTTTTGCGGCTGCCCAGACTGTCCATGACGACAATGTCGCCGGGACCCAAGCGTTGGCACCAATCGCGCCCCAACCCGAGCCCGGAACAGCGTCTCATTGACCGGTCCGCCGGACAAGAAAGGCGCATCGATGGGATCCGAACGCAGGTGGCGATGACAATCATCGTTCGGCAGCGTCACCGAGGATCACGACCCACAATTCGCCGGCCGCCGCGCCCCAAGCCTCTGGGTGGTGTCATGTTCATCCTGGTCCCTGTGTCATCGACGAACACCAGGCGGTGGATATCGAGCTCTTTCTGATGCGCGCCAGCGACGGCACCGCGCGACATAAGCCCGGGTGTCATCGTCCGCCAGCGAGGCTTTACTTGAGTGTCATGCCCTCAGCAGGGAGCAACCGCCAGAGCCCGGTCTGGGCGCCACGCGCGCGCTCACTCCACGAACGCAGGGGCGACCTCGCGTTCAGCGAGCAAGAACGCGTCCGAACAATGGATGAGCGGTAAAAGGTCAACGTCCGAACGGCTGCCCGCCACAAGCCCCGCGAACAGATCGTAAAGCGCTAAGTATTCCGCGTCCGGCGCATCCACAGCAACCGCGTCGCCCACCATCAGCCTTTTGCCCCCGCCCGATAGCGTCAGTGTCGGCCCATCGGTCTCCACAATGATCGACCACTCGGCCGGCTCGGGGTGGTCAAAGTCGAACAATGCCTCGATCGCCCGCCCCACAGTATCGCGGTACAAAAGCTCAGCGCGCACTGGCTGCGTCGCGTTCTCAGGGATCCAGAACTTCGCCGCCTCGGTGTAAAACGGCGCGGGCAGGACGTGGGTCAGGATCGAGAGCGCGTTGATCCCCGGATCGAAGCAGCCAAAGCCTCCGTCTTCCCAAATCCACCGCTGGCCGGGGTGATAAATCCGCGCATCCTCGCGCCAAGGCACCTGCACCCCGCGCATCCCATGCTCTGCAATGGCCGCCTTCAGCGGCTCGACAGCGGCCGCGTAACGCGAGTGCCACGACGCGAACAGCGTCACGCCAGCCGCCTTCGCCGCAGCCTCCAGCGCCAGCACCTCCGCCACCGTCTGCCCAGGCGGCTTCTCCAAGAACACATGCTTTCCCGCCTGAATCGCCTCCAGCGCCAGCCGCGTGCGCACGCGCGGGGGCACACACAGCGTCACCGCGCTGATCTCGGGGTGTGCGGCGAGCATCTCTGACATCTCACGATAGGCAGGAACGCCGTCGAACGCGCCGTCATGGCTTGCGCTCGCCGCCAGCGAAAAGCCCGCATGGGCGTCCACCGCCGCCTTGTGCTGCTTGTGCGCGATGGCCCCCACGCCGACGATGCCAAGCTCGATCATCAAAAGTCTCCGCCCAAATTCAGTGCAGCGCCATCCCTGTCACGAAATTCGGATGGACATCCAGTCGAGGCTCATTAGGCTGCACCAAATGATCGCCGCTCAAAAGGCGGCGCAAAAACCCGTTCGGGAGGAAACCGATGCTCAAAACACTGCTCGGCGCAGCTGCCGCGCTCGCCATTGTCGCCGCCGTACCGGTGACGGCTGTGGCACAAACCGTGGGGATTGCGATGCCCACAAAATCCTCGACCCGCTGGATTTCCGACGGCGAATCCATGGAAGCCCAATTCCAGGCCGCCGGCTACGACACCATCCTGCAATACGCTGAAGACGACATCCCGACCCAGCTGTCCCAGGTGGAGAACATGCTGGTGCGTGGGGTGGATGCGCTCGTGATCGCCGCCATTGACGGCACCACGCTCTCCAACGTTTTGGAACAGGCTGCGTCGATGGATGTGGTGGTTGTTGCTTACGACCGCCTCATCCGCGATTCGGGCGATGTCGACTACTATACCACCTTCGACAACTTCAAAGTCGGCCAGCAGCAAGCACAGACCCTGCTCGACGTCCTAGATCTGGACGCCGGCCCCTACAACATCGAGCTGTTCGGCGGCTCGCCCGACGATAACAACGCGTTCTTCTTCTATAACGGCGCGATGGATGTGCTGCAGCCGCACATCGATTCGGGCGTCCTGAACGTAAAGTCCGGCCAAACAGGCATGGACATCGTCGGCACGCTGCGTTGGTCAGGCGAAGTTGCCCAGGCGCGCATGGATAACCTTCTGTCCGCCCACTACACCGACGACCAGGTCCACGCGGTCCTGTCGCCTTATGATGGCCTTTCCATCGGCATCATCTCCTCGCTGAAGGGCGTGGGCTACGGCTCCGCCGATCTGCCGATGCCGGCCATCTCCGGCCAAGACGCCGAAATTCCCTCGTTGAAGGCGATGATGGCGGGCGAACAAACCTCCACCATCTTTAAGGACACGCGCGAGCTCGCCCGCGTCACAGTCGCGCTGGTGGACGATGTGCTGGCTGGACGTGAGCCCACCATCAACGACACCGAGACCTACGAGAACGGCGTGAAGATCGTGCCGTCCTTCCTGCTGGAGCCGATGCCGGTGACGGTGGACAACATCAAAGAAGCCGTGATCGACAGCGGCTACTACACTGAAGACCAGCTGAAGTAAGGGCTGGTCGATGGCGCGCATGGCCCAGATCACACCGTTCGTCATGGTGTCCGATCTGGACCGTGGGATAGCCTTCTACACCGACATATTGGGCTTTAGGGCCGGGTCCATCATGCCCGGCCTCTACGGATTTTTGCGCCGGGACAGCGTGGCAATCCGGCTGCTACAAACCAGTCCCGACACTGACTTGTCCGACGAGCGGCAGGAGCGCCTGGTCTACATCGACGTCGACGATGTGGACGCGCTTTACGCGGACCTTGCGCCCAAGCTGTCTCAACTCCCCCAAGGGCGTGTCCGCCCGCCATTCAACCAAGATTATGGCCAGCGCGAATTTCACGTCTCCGACGAAGACTGCACGCTATTCTTGTTCGGCCAAGAGATCGATACAGCAACATGACCGATGCCGCCGTCGCACCAACGCCGACCGCGTCCCCGCCCTCCGTCGGCGACACGATCCTGGAAATGCGCGGCATCACCAAGCGCTTCACCGGCGTGACCGCGCTCTCGAACGTCACCTTCAGCGTCACGCGCGGTGAGATCCACGCGGTGGTCGGCGAAAATGGCGCCGGCAAGTCCACGCTCATGAAGGTGCTTTCGGGCGTCTATCCCCACGGCACCTACGAGGGCGAGATCATCTATGAGGGCGAGCCCGTTCGCTTCCGCTCTTTGCGCGAGTCGGAAGCCATCGGCATTGTTATCATCCACCAAGAACTCGCCTTGGTGCCGCTCCTGTCCATCGCGGAAAACATCTTTCTGGGCAACGAACAGGCGACCCGCGGCGTCATCGACTGGCAGTACACCAACCGTCGCACGAAGGAGCTGCTGGCCCGCGTCGGCCTCACCGAAGCGCCGGGCATCAAAGTCGGCACTCTGGGTACCGGCAAACAGCAGCTGGTCGAGATCGCCAAAGCGCTCGCCAAGGACGTGAAGCTCCTCATCCTCGACGAACCGACGTCGTCGCTCAATGAGGCCGACAGCGCCGCGCTCCTCGACCTTCTGATCGAGTTTCGCGAGAAGGGGATTTCCTCGATCCTCATTTCCCACAAGCTCAACGAAATCGCCCAAGTCGCCGACACCGTCACCGTCATCCGCGACGGCGAGGTTGTCTCCACCCTTGACGCGTCCGGCGGCATCTCCGAAGACACCATCATCAGCGACATGGTGGGCCGGGATCTGTCGCACCGCTTTCCGCCGCGCGACCTCGACCGCCCGTTGGGCGACGTCCTGTTCGAGGTGAAAAACTGGACCGTCGCCAACCCCGCGAACCCCGATCGTTTGGCCGTCAACGACGTCTCGCTCACCGTGCGCGCCGGCGAGATTGTTGGTATTTCCGGCCTCATGGGTGCCGGGCGCACCGAACTCGCGATGAGCCTCTTCGGCCGCACCTACGGCAAACAAACCGGCGGCGAGATCTTTGTCGCCGGCAGACCCATCGATACGTCCACGGTGAACGCCGCGGTGGAGGCGGGCCTCGCCTATGTCACCGAGGACCGCAAAACCTTCGGCCTCGTCCTCGACGACACCATCCGCCGCAACATCCCGCTCGCCAATCTCGACGGCGTTTCGGCCAAGGGCGTGGTGCAGGACGCGCGCGAACTCTCCGTCGCCCGCGAGTATCGCGACAAGCTGCAGATAAAATGCTCATCGGTGCGCCAGCCCACCGTCAACCTGTCGGGCGGCAACCAGCAGAAAGTGGTCCTGTCCAAGTGGCTCTTCACTGAGCCGCAGGTGCTGATTCTGGACGAGCCCACCCGCGGCATCGACGTCGGCGCCAAGTTCGAAATCTACACGATCATCCACCAGCTCGCCGCAGAGGGCAGGGCGGTGATCGTCATCTCCTCGGAACTGCCGGAGATTCTGGGCGTCTGCGACCGCGTCTACGTCATGAATGAGGGCCGCTTCGTCGGCGAACTGCCCATCCGCGAAGCCAGCCAAGAAAAAATCATGGGCATGATTGTTCGGGACAACTAGCAATGAGCATAGAATTCCTCCTCACCGCCCTCGTGGTGGTCCTGATGCCCGGCACCGGCGTGATCTATACGCTCGCCGTCGGCCTCGGCCGCGGCTTCCGCGCCAGCGTCATCGCCGCCTTCGGCTGCACGCTCGGCATCGTGCCCCACATCGCCGCCTCCATCGCCGGTCTTGCCGCGCTCCTCCATACCAGCGCGGTTCTCTTCCAAGCCGTCAAAATCGCCGGCATCCTCTACCTCATCTACATGGCCTGGTCCGTCCTGCGCTCCGACGGCGTGCTCCCGGTGGAAGGGCGCAAGGCAAAGGTCAGCAACATCAAGCTGGTGCGCGACGGCATCTTGCTGAACGTCCTCAACCCCAAGCTCTCGATCTTCTTCCTCGCCTTCCTGCCCCAATTCGTCCCAGCTTCGGTCGCTGACCCGCTACCGGTCTTCCTGCTCTTGGCCGCCGTCTTCATGGGCCTCACCTTCGCGGTCTTCGTGCTCTACGGCGCGTTCGCCGCCACGGCGCGCGATGCGGTCCTGTCCCGACCAAAGGTCATGGCGTGGGTACGGCGCTCGTTCGCCGGTGCCTTCGCGCTTCTTGGCCTGCGCCTCGCGCTGGCTGAGCGGTAGGAGCGTCCCGTGGCCCAGCAAACCATGACCGGTGAGGATAAGCGGGGCAGCCTCGCCTTTGGCTTCATCCGCAATCACCTGCGCGAATACGGCATCCTCATCGCGCTCATCGCCATCATGGCGTTTTTCCAGATCGCCACAGACGGCATCCTGCTGCGGCCCATCAACCTCACCAACCTGGTGCTCCAAAACAGCTACATCATCGTGATGGCGCTGGGCATGCTGCTCGTCATCGTGGCGGGGCACATCGACCTGTCGGTGGGCTCTGTCATGGGGTTCATCGGCGGCCTCGCGGGCGTTCTCATGGTGAGCTACGGGGTGCCCATCATCCCCGCGGTGATCATCTGCCTCCTGGTCGGGACGCTCATCGGCGCCTTCCAAGGGTTCTGGATAGCCTACTTCAAAATACCATCCTTCATCGTCACGCTCGCCGGCCTATTGGTCTTCAAAGGTGCGCTCTTGCTGCTCCTGGGCGGGGCCTCCATCGGCCCGTTCCCCAACACCTTCAGCCTCCTCTCCACCGGCTTCATCCCCGACCTTTTCGCCTTCCCTGTGGGCGAGGGCGTCACCTTCTCCGACAGCCTCGCGAAGGCGTTCGGCGTCGAGCCCAACCGCCGCGGCAACTACGTGTTCAACGCGTTCTCGCTGATGCTGGGCGCGGCGGTGGCGATCTTCCTGTTTGCCATGGGGCTGAAATCGCGCATGGCCGGGCAGGGGGATCAAGACGAACCCTTCATTCTCTTCCTCCTGCGCCAGCTCATCGTCGCAGGCGCGCTCGTCTACCTCTCCTGGCTGATGGCCAACTTCCGCGGGCTGCCCAATGTCCTCATCGTGATGGCGCTGCTCATCGCCATCTACTCGTTCGTCACAACGCGAACGACGGCAGGCCGGCGCGTCTTTGCCATTGGCGGCAACGAGAAGGCGGCAAAGCTCTCCGGCA
>CAKZYH010000157.1 GCA_937884725.1 uncultured Paracoccaceae bacterium | reverse complement strand
CGCCGCCGTCCGCCGCGCCTGCACCATCGAGCTCGGCGACGCGCGGTCATAGGGCATGCAGTCCCACGCCGGCAGCCGCAGCACCCGCACGTCCGGCGCAAAGAAGCGCAGCGCCTCCTCCGCCTCCACCTGCCGCGCCCCATCGCGCGCCACAAACATCACCGGGCCGTCCGTCGCCGCCGCAAGCTCGGCGAGCACCTGCCCCTCCATGCCGTCCGGCACATTATCCACCGTCACGTCATGGGTCAGCGGCCCCGCCGTCAGCGGCTTCAGCGAGGGCTTATCCTTGTCCCTAATCTCCTGGATCGACTGGGCTTTGGGCTTGCCCCTCTTGCCAGCCGCACGGTCCGCAACATCGCTCATCCCATCGCTCCGGGCGTGGACTTGTGGAACGCAATCACCTTGTCCAGCATGGCGCTGTGGTGATTGTCTGGAATCTCATCCTGCCCAGTAATCCAGCGATAAAGTTCCGTGTCCGGCACCCGCAACAGCGCCTCCATCTCCGCCGTCTCGTCCTCGCTCCAGTCGCCGATGGTGGCGTCGGTAAAACGGCCGAGCAAAAGGTCCATCTCCCGCGTGCCCCGATGCCAGCTTTGAAACAACAGGCGCTTGCGGCGAGGCTCCAGATCGGCGGACGAACGCTCAGTACCACTCATATTCGCTCAACGCTGCGGGGCCGGCCTACGACGGTGCGCGGGATGAAAAACGCGCAAAAACGCCGCTGCGGCCCCCCGGAGCCGGCGACGTGAAGATCACTGACATCGGACCTTTGATGGCCCCCGTCAATCGCCTCCCCGGCGTCGGACCCGGCCGGGCGGAGCGGCTATCTGTCCTCCTGTCGCGCCCCAGCGCCGCCGAAACGCGCGTCTTCGACCTTCTCGCCCACCGCCCGGTCACCACCATCGACCGGCGTCACATCACCACCGTCGCCGCAGCGCCCGACAAAGCCCCCGCAACCCTCGCCGTCAAAGTCATCCGCCACGAGGGCAAACGCTCCCCCCGTGCGCCCTCCGTGGTCACCGCCGCCGACGACACCGGCGAAATGACGATCCTTTATTTCCGCGGCTCGCCCCAATGGATCGCCGCCTCCTATCCCATTGGCGCATGGGTGCGTGTCTCCGGCATCACCGAGCGGCGCGGCGAGCGTGTGCAGATGCCCCACCCGGACGTCAGCGCCGTCATCGAGGACCCCACCGACGCGCCGGACGACCCCCGCTTCGGCCTCGCGCCGGTCTACCCACTCACCCAAGGCATCACCCCCGGCGTTCTCAGCACCCTCATGACCGCAGCCCTTGAGCGCGTCCCCGTCCTCGATGAATGGCACGACCCCGCCTACGCCGCCCGCGCCGCCTTCCCGCCCTTCCGCGATGCACTCACCGCGCTCCACATCCCGCAGGAGCCGGACGACCTCGCCCCCCACGCAGTCCACCGCCGCCGCCTCGCTGCGGACGAGCTTCTCGCCAGCCAACTTGCCCTCGCCATCGTGCGCGACCGCGAGCGCACCGGCCGCGGCATTGCCCGCCGCTGGGACACCACCGACATCGACCGGCTTGAGGCGAGCCTGCCCTTCGCGCTCACGCCCGCCCAGCGCATGGCAATCTCCGAAATCTCGGCGGATCTCGCCGCCCCCCACCGCATGACCCGCCTCGTCCAAGGCGACGTCGGCTCCGGCAAAACCATGGTCGCGGTCTTTGCGGCGGCCATGGTCGCGGGCTCGGGCGGCCAAACCGCCATCATGGCCCCCACCGACCTCGTCGCCCGCCAACACTTCGCGACCCTCTCAGCAACGCTAGAACCCGCCGGCATCCCGGTCCGCCTCCTCACCGGCAAGCTCAGCGACGCGGACCGTAACGCCGCCCTCACCGACATCGCCTCCGGCAACGCCAAAGTCGCCGTCGGCACCCACGCCCTCTTCCAGTCATCCGTTGAGTTTGCCGACCTCGGCCTCGTGGTGGTCGATGAACAGCACCGCTTCGGCGTCCACCAACGCATGGCGCTCACCGAAAAGGGCGCCGCCTCCGACCTTTTGGTCATGACCGCAACGCCGATCCCGCGCACCCTCGTCCTCGCCCAATACGGCGACATGGACGTCTCGCGCATCACCGACAAACCCGCCGGCCGGCAGGACGTCGACACCCGCGCCATCCCCCTCACCCAAATCGGCAAGGTGGTCGAGCGCCTAGCGAGCGCCATCGAGAACGGCGAAAAAGCCTACTGGGTCTGCCCCCTCGTCGAAGAAAGCGAAACGCTCGACGTGGAGGCTGCCACCTCCCGCCACGCCGCCCTCACCGCAAGCCTCGGCCCGTCCGTCGGCCTCATCACCGGCCGCACCCTCGCACCCGAACGCGAGCGCATCATGAGCGCCTTCCGCGACGGCACCCTCAAGGTCCTGGTCGCCACCACTGTCATCGAAGTCGGCGTTGATGTGCCCGACGCCACGATCATGGTCATCGAGCACGCCGAGCGGTTCGGCCTTGCCCAGCTCCACCAGCTGCGCGGCCGCGTTGGCCGCGGAGCCAGCGCATCGCGCTGCCTCCTCCTCTACAAGTCGCCGCTGCGCCCCATCGCCAAAAAGCGCCTCGACACCATGCGCGCCACCAATGACGGCTTCCGCATCGCCGAGGACGATCTTGCCCTGCGCGGCGAAGGCGAACTTTTGGGCACCCGCCAATCGGGCCTCCCCACCTTCCGCTTCGCCGA
>CAKZYH010000156.1 GCA_937884725.1 uncultured Paracoccaceae bacterium | reverse complement strand
TTGCATGTGTTAAGCCTGCCGCCAGCGTTCGTTCTGAGCCAGGATCAAACTCTCAAGTTGAGACATTCAATCCAGCTAAAATCACGTTTCGAGATCAGGCTGATGCCCGACCTACGCTTGACGAGGACACACCCTCTGTCTCTCGACAGAGCGGTATTGTATCCGTCCTGAAACGTGTCCGCCGTTGTCTTGTTGATCCCTTCCGGGACCCGCAGGGACAACGCCACCCACGTTTCTCTTTCCATCTGTTCACTTGTCAAAGAACTCGGAGAAACCTCCGCCGGGGACCGTATCCCCTGCCACCGGCGGGCAACTGACCGCCCCGATAAGCGGGTGAGGCCTTGTTTGCCGAAGTCGGAGGCTCCGTCGGGCGCGGCGGTGCCGCCCCGTTGGTGAATGTGGATATACGCAGGGGGGCCTTGGGTGTCAACGCACCTTTTGAGAAAAAGTCTCCCCAAGCCGTCCGGACACCGCCGTCAGCCCTTGGGACACCGCCCCAGCGCAGCCAAAACCCAGCGAATCAGCCGGATCCATATTCGACCGCACGCCAAAAATGGGCACACAATTACGAAGCTTTCATGAAAGCTGCCCGCCGCGACCTCCCCATCCCCGTCCGCATCGCCTAATGTACAGCGCGATCTAAGGGGAGCGGGCCGCAGTGCTTGGTTGGGACCACAGTCGGCGACAACACATAGTCGATCTCGGGAACTCACCGCCCATCACGCTGGGGGATGAGGATGCCTCGCGCTACACGCGCGCCGGTGTCTCCGCGCGCTGGATCTTCGGCGCCGTCGTCACCGCCATCACGTCCCTAGCGCTCATGGGCGGCGCACTCATCGCCGCGCTCGATGGGCGCTACGTCATCGCCGCATCCGCAGCCACCGTCCCGACTGAGCGTGTCGTCGCCCCCCGCGCCGCCAAAGGTGATAAGGCCGCCCGGCCGGAGCCAGAGGTCGACGAGGTGGCCACCCGGAAGGTCGTCCCGGTCAACACCGTCGTGCGCGAGGGCAACCGTGATGTCATCACCGAGCGCCCTTATGTGCTGGTCAACGCCAGCCTCGTGCTTGAGCAAGACGGCATTGGCGATGTGCCCGCCTTCAACGCCCGCGACCTTGCCACCCGTGAAGAGCCACAGGTCGCCTCCACCGATGCCATCTACGACCGCTCCGTCGACGGCACCATTACAGTCAGCGTCACCGACTTCCCGCTCACCGGCGCTCTCGGCTTCCAACCGGAGGGCGCGATCATAGACGACGACGACGTGATGCGTCAGCTGCGCGAAAGCAGCTTTGATGGCGCACTCGTCGCATCGGCTGAGGTCAATGAGAGCTTCGAGCCCGCCGTCGGTATCGTGCCTGATAATGTGTCGGTGGTGGTCGAGAACGTTTCCGAACTCGTGAAGACCGATAGCGACGAGGCCAACAACGGCGGGCCTGAGCTTGTCGAACTGGTTCAGCCCAACGATACGCTCGGCAAAATTCTCCTCGGCAGCGGCATCACCGCGACCGACACTGACGCCATTGCCAACGTCCTGGGCCGAGCTGGCGTCGCCACCCTGCGCCCTGGTCAAATCCTGCGCATCGCTTTCAAGCTCGATGAAACGGAAGAGATTACGCTTCGCCGCCCGAGCCGTCTCTCTATATATGATGGCCAAACCCACCTTGCGACCGTCGCCATGACCGACGGGAACGAGTTCGTCATCGGCCAGCGCCCGCCAGGTCCTGCACCCGAGGTCGCCGACGAGCCCAAACCCGTGCGCGCCGCCGGCAAAAGGCCGACCATCTATCGCAGCCTTTACCAGACCGCGATGGATCAGGAGCTCCCGCCGGCCGTCCGCGACAGCCTCCTCGCGACCTTCTCGCTTGACGTCGACTTCAACGCCGAGGTCCGGCCTGGCGACCGCCTTACCGTGCTCCATTCCGATGCCGAAGGCGGGGAGGGCGCCGAGATCTTGTACACCGCGCTCGTGGCCGGCGGTGTGGAGCGCAAGTTCTACCGCTTCAAGTCCAGCGACGGCTCTGTGGATTTCTACGATCCCGACGGCCGCACCGGCGACAAGTTCCTGCTGCGCAAACCCATGGCCCGGGGCATCTTCCGTTCAGGCTTTGGCTGGCGGCGTCACCCGATCCTGAAGCGCCGCCGCATGCACAAAGGCGTTGACTGGGCCGCACCCCGCGGCACACCGATCTACGCTGCGGGCGATGGCGTCATCAAACAGGCCGGCTGGAAGGCTGGCTACGGCCGCTGGATCCTGATCTCCCACAAAAACGGCTACGATACCGGCTACGCGCACCAATCGCGGCTCGCCAAAGGCATGCGGCCAGGCGTGCGGGTCAAGCAGGGCCAGGTGATCGGCTATGTGGGCTCCACCGGCTTCTCCACCGGCCCGCACCTCCACTATGAAGTGCGCGTCAACGGCCGGCACGTGAACCCGCTCAAAATCCGGCTGCGGCGCGGCCGGGAGCTTTCTGGCGAAGCGCTGGTCTCGTTCCGCGCCGAGCGCGATCGCATCGACGCCCTGCTCGCGGAGGAAATCACAGTCGCGAGCCGCTGACGCCAGGCCACTCCACTTATCTGGGCGTGGCCTACGCCGCGATCCGATCAGATTGCATTCAATCTGATCGGACCATGCGCCAACCACCTGTGACCCCCAGAACACGCCCGTGAATGGTTGTTCGCCAGGGCTTGTCCGGCGCGCGGGGAAAGGTTTGTGTAATCGCGCCCACTTGGGAGGCGCGTATGCACCGTTTGTTGCTGACAGCTCTGTTCGCTTTTGCCCTGGCGATCCCCGTCATGGGCAACCCGGCGCACGCTGCTGATCTCCACGCTGAGGCGATCAGCAAGGGCAAGCACCCGAACCGCCGGTGCAACGTCTTCAACAATTTCTGGCTCTTCGGCGATCCCACCGACTGCCCAAACGATGAAACGGTCCCCGCTTGCGACGCACCCAACGTCGTCTCAGCGGCGCTTAGATTCGCCAACCGCGCCGAACACGCCTACCGCATCCCAAGGGTGACCGAGATCATCCACCCCCGGGAGGCCCACGGCTCGATCCACAACCCGAGCCCGCTGGTCCGCCGCTACTGCACCGCCGAAGTCCGCCTTGACGACGGCATCCACACCACCGCCCACTATTTCATCGAAGAGGACGGCGGCTTCGTCGGCCTCAGCTGGGCGGTCTATGTGTGCCTCGACGGCTACGATAAGTGGCGCGTCTATGATGGCCGCTGCCGCGTCGCGCGGCCGGTGACCCGCTACTAATGGGCCTCACGCGCTGGCTGGGTGCACTTAGCATTGCCAGCGCCGCGGCAGCTTTCCTGATCGCAAGTGCGCCGGCCGGCGCCCAGCCTGTGCAACGCGGGACTGAGTACGTCCTCGCCCTCTCTTGGTCACCAAACTACTGCCGCGGCCCGAAAGGGCACCGCTCGCCCATGCAATGCAACCGCGACGCGGACCGGCGCTTCATCGTTCACGGCCTCTGGCCAAACGTGTCCGGCCGTCCCGTCAACGACTGCCCGGACCGATTCGGTGGTCCTCGGCGCGGGACGGTAGAAGCGATGCTCCCCATCATGCCGGACCGGGGGCTTGTGCGCCATCAATGGCGCAAGCACGGCACCTGCTCCGGCCTCTCCCCGTCAGACTACTTCGCCACCGTCCACGCGGCGCGGGACAAAGTCACCGTCCCGCCGGGACTTGCTACGCTCAACAAGCCTATCGCGGTCACGCCCAAGGTGCTGCGACGCGCCTTTCAGGCCGCAAACCCTGAGATCCCCGACAACGGCATTAGCGTGCGATGCCGCGACAACCGATTGGTGGAAGTGCGCATTTGCATGTCGAACCGGCTGGAGTTCCAAGCCTGCCAGGGGCGCGTGCGCCGCTGCCGCGCCGACCAGCTTAACCTGCGCCCCCCACTCTAGGCAAAAACGACCCGCTCAGCGGGTGCGCCTCAGGGCGCGGCTGCTGCCAACACGGTCGCCTCGCCCTTCAGCCTGACGAAGCGTTTCGCCGGTACATCCACATTGAAGGCAGACCCGCGCAACACGTCGGTTTGAGCAAGCTTTGCGCCCATGCCATCAACCAGCGAGCTGACAATCTTGCCGCCAAGGCTGTTAGCATCAGGCCACACAACCCCATCCGACATGCCAATGCCGTCGTCCATCACTTCCAGACGCACAGTACCATCGGACAATTTGCTCAGCCGCACGTCGATCCGCCCTGCCTCCACGTCCGGAAACGCGTGCTGATAGGCGTTGGTCAACAACTCCGAGGCCACCAGTCCCACCTGTGCCGCCGTATCGATGGGCGCCCGCATGTCCTCCAGCGCCAGGTTCATGCGCACACCTTCGCGCCCGTCCAGATACCCAATCGCGGCCGCAATCCGTGAAATGTACGCGCCCAGACTAATCTCGTCGTCGCCCCGCGCCGAGTACCGGCTCGCGGTCATCTCGTTGTAGAGGAACTGCAGCGTCTCAATGCGCCGCGCCAGCGTCGCATAGTTGCCCTGCGACGAGGTGGTATCCGCGCGCGCCTGCATGCGGATCATGCCCACCACCATCGCTAGGTGGTTTTTCACCCGGTGGTGCACTTCCCGCAGCGCCTCATCGGCGCTCACAGCCCCAGTCACCGGCTGCTGCAACGCCAGGAAGTACGCCACGTCGCCCTCCTCGGAGAGCAGTGGGGTGACAATGATGTGATTGCGAAACCGCGTCCCGTCCGCGCGATAATTCCACAGGTCGACAGCGAAATCGTGTTTCTGTTTCAGACCCGTGCGGAACTTTTCCACGGCCTCAGGCTCGGTCTCCTCCCCTTGGAGAAAACGGCAGTTGCGGCCCACCGCCATTTCGGCCGAATACCCTGTGAGCCGCGTGAAAGCATCGTTCACGAACACAATGGGATTATCGTCGAGATTGGGGTTGGATATGACAAGCGATAGCGGTGCCCGGGCGAGTGCCGCCTCGTGCATCGAGTGTGCCGATGTCATCGTTCCTCACTGGAGTACTTCGCGGGCCTTCCCGGGCTGCCGCGATTTTACATACCGCACCCTGTCAATGCGGAACCTTTCAAATAGTTTCGAAAAACCATGAAATTGAACAATCTGTAATGCGGATAGAAACCCCAGGAAGGTCAGATCACATGCACCGTGCCGCGCTTTCATCTCTCGCTCTACAGGGGATGTACCTGTTTCTACAGCGACTTCGGCGGTGCAACATCTCTGTGAGTGTCGCTGTGGCCGCGACCGTCGGCCTCACCGCACCCCACGCCGCCGCGCAGATCATCGCCGACGGACAGCGCTTCACCCCCGTCCAAGCGCGCGAACACATGGTCGTCGCCCAGGAGGCGCAGGCCGCCATGGTCGGCCGTGAAATCCTGCGCGCGGGCGGCAACGCCGTCGACGCGGCCATCGCCACAGGGTTCGCCCTCGCGGTCACGCTCCCGCGAGCCGGTAACATCGGCGGCGGCGGTTTCATGGTCATCAAGCCGGCGGACGGGGAGGCGACCACCATCGACTTTCGCGAAACAGCCCCCGCGTCCGCCGACAAAGACATGTTCTTAGGCCCCGACGGTGAGGCCGATCCCCAACTGTCGCGCAGCTCCGGCCTCGGCGTCGGCGTCCCTGGCACCGTCGCCGGCTTCCAGATGGCCCTGGACCGCTACGGCTCCGGCAACTTCACGCTCGCCGACCTCGTCACCCCAGCCATCGAAATCGCGGAACAAGGCTTCGTCGTCTCCCCGCGCCTCGCGAGCGCCCTTCGCCTGCCGCGCATCCGCGAGCGTCTCGACGCCGAGCCCGAAGCGCAGCGCATGTTCTACCGCGACGGCGAGCCCCCCGAGGCCGGCGAAATCCTCACCATGCCGGTGCTCGCCCAAACGCTGAGCCGCATTCGCGACGAAGGCCCCGCAGGCTTTTACGAAGGCCCCGTCGCCGAGGCGATCGCCGCGACAGTCCAACAGCTCGGTGGCCGGATGACCGTGCAGGACCTTGCCGCCTACGAGCCCATCGAACGCGCCCCAGTCACCGGCACCTTCAAGGACTACACGATCATTTCCATGCCGCCGCCAAGCTCGGGCGGGGTGCACCTCATCCAGATGCTCAACATCATCGAAGACGCCCCCTTCGGCACCTTCGGGATGAACAGCGCCGAGATGATCCACACCATGGCCGAGGCCGCGAAATACGCCTACGCCGACCGTTCGGTGCACCTGGGCGATCCGGACTTTTCCGACATCCCCATCGCCGAACTCACCTCCAAAGACTACGCGGCCACCATCGCCGCGCTCATCAATCCCACCGCCGCGACTCCCAGCACCGAGATCGCCGCCGACCCGGGGCGCCTCCCCACAGAAAGCGACGAAACCACCCACTATTCCGTCGTCGACGACAACCGGATGGCCGTCAGCGTCACCTATACGCTGAACTTCTCCTTCGGTGTCGGCTTTGCGGCGGAGGGCACCGGCGTCCTCCTCAACAACGAGCTCGACGACTTTTCTGCCAAGCCCGGTACCCCCAACGCCTACGGGCTCATCGGCGGCGCGGCCAACGCCGTGGAGCCACGCAAGCGCCCACTCTCCTCCATGACCCCAACAATCCTCCTGAAGGACGGCGAACTCTTCATGGTCACCGGCTCGCCCGGCGGCAGCCGTATCATCACCACCGTCATGCAAATTATCCTCAACGCCACCGTGCACAGGCGCGATATCATGACCTCCACCACCGCGCCGCGGGTGCACCACCAGTGGCTGCCGGACTACATCCGGATCGAGGAAGGCATTAGCTTCGACACCATCCGCCTGCTGGAGGAGAAGGGCCACGATGTGCGCACCCAACGCTCGATGGGCGCAACGCAAACCATTGTGGTCGGCTCTGATGGGCTGCTTTATGGCGCTTCCGATCCCCGCGCGCCGGGCGGTATGGCTGCCGGCGACTGAGAGAGCCTATTTGGATGACCACAACGGGCGAGCAGCCGGCGCCGCTGACTGCCGGGCAGCGCCGCCGCCAGGCTGCGAAAGGCCGGCAGGTCGCCCGCCTTGCCGCCTGGGATGAGGGCCTCGCCGAAGGCCGCCTCTGGCCGCGCATCACCGCCTGGTTCGACCTGTTGTGGCGCGACCACGGCTTCTTGCGCCTCGCCTATGGCAACCGCCACCCGGTCAGCGCGGGCCTCTGGCGCTCGGCACAGCCCTCGCCGGTCAGCATCCGCTCTGCCGCAGCGCTCGGCGTCAAAACCGTCGTCTCGCTCCGCGGTCCATTCTTCGGCGGCGGCGACCCGCTCGAGCGCGACGCGTGCCGCAGGGCAGGGCTCGCGTTTCACCGCATCGTCCTTCATTCGCGCAGCGCACCCAACCCAGCCGCGCTCAGCGAACTCATCAGCCTCTATCGCGAGGCAGAGCACCCCATCCTCGTCCACTGCAAGTCGGGCGCGGACCGTGCCGGGCTCGCCGCCGCGGTCTGGTCCCTCGCCATCGAGCGCCAAACCGCCGCCGTCGCCGCCAGCCAGCTCGCGCTGCGATACGGCCACATCAAGTCCGCCAAAACCGGCATCTTGGACGCCTTCGTCGCGCTCTACGCCGCCGAGGGCGAAGCGGGTGGCCTCGACTTTGAAACCTGGCTCACCACCCGCTACGACCCGGAAGACCTCAAAGCCCGCTTTAAAAGCAACCGCGCCGCCGACCTCTTCCTCGCAGTCATCGACCGCGAATAGAAGCTCAGTCGTCGGCAAGCTGCAGCTTGTGGAAGCGGGCATAAAGCCCATCCGCCGCCACAAGCTCAGCGTGGGTGCCCCATTCGGCCACCTGCCCGGCATCCAAAACGATAATCCGCTCAGCCGCCCGCACGGTCGACAGCCGGTGCGCGATCACCAGCGTGGTGCGCCCCTCTGTGAGCCGCTCAAGCCCTTCACGCACAGCTTGCTCCGATTCTGCATCGAGCGCGCTCGTTGCTTCGTCGAGCAGTAGGATCGGCGCGTCCTTCAAAAACGCGCGGGCAAGGGCAATGCGCTGGCGCTCACCGCCCGAAAAATTACCGCCCCGCTCACCCACCATCGCGTCAAACCCATCCGGGTGCGCGCTGATGAAGCCATACGCGCCAGCAAGCCGCGCCGCCGCCTCAATGTCGCTCCGGCTCGCGCCATGCCGGCCGAGCGCAATGTTGGCAGCCACGGTATCGTTGAAGAGGTTCACTTCCTGGCTCACCACCGCGATCCGCTCCCGCAGCGAAGCGATGGTCACGTCAGCAATGTCGGTCCCGCCAATGGTGATGCGCCCCGCTGACGGATCATAAAGCCGCGGGACAAGGTTGAAGATCGTCGACTTGCCGGCCCCAGAGCGCCCCACAATGGCGGTCGTCCGGCCCGCCGGTGCCTCAAAACTCACCCCCCGCAGCGCTGCACTTTTGGCGCCGCCGTAGGCAAAGCTCACCCCGTCAAACGCCACAGCATCGGCACCAAACGCTGCCACCTGAGCGCCCACCCGGTCGGTGATGTGAGGCTTGGTGTCGAGCGTCGCATAGTACCGGTTGAGCGCCGCGAGCCCCTCCTGCACCACAGCATTCAGATTGCCGAGCGCCCGCAGCGGCTGGGACGCGATCAAGAGCGCGCCCATAAAGCCGGTGAACTCGCCAATGCTCGATTGACCCGACAGGATCCGCCACCCCACCACCACCATGATGACGGTAATGGCGACACCGCCCAGTGCCTCCAGGATGGGGTCCATGCTGCCCTTCTGCAGCATCGAGGAGAGCCGCAGCGCGCGCAGCGTCTCAAACACCGATTTCGCCCGCGTCGCCAGGTAGCCCTCAAGCCCATAGGTCTTGACCATCCGCGCCGCCGAAAAGGTCTCAACCGTCAGGCTCGCCATGGAGCCGGTCTCTTCCTGGGTGGACTTACTCACCTTGCGCACCTTCTTGCCGGTGCGCATGATCGGGATCAGTCCCAACGGTAAAATCGTCAGCGCAATCAACGACAAGAACCAATCGAGATAGATCATCGAGCCGACCAGCGCGATGATCGTCAGCCCGTCGCGCAACAGAACGTTGACGAGCCGGGTCATGGCGACCCGCACATAGGTGAGGTCGGTGGTAAAGCGCTGCGTCCACGCCGCGGCGGGCTCGCGCGACAGCGCCTCAAGGTCGGCCTCCACCAAATGGGTGTAAAGCGCAAACTGCATGTCCGCTTCAGCCCGGCAGACCACCTGCTGCGTGAAATAGACCTGCGCAAACTTCGCCCCGCCCCGCGCCGCCGTCGCGATCAGCACAAGCCAGGGCAGCGTTTGGATCGCCCAGGGATCCTGCTTACCGAAGGCTTCAAACGCCCAATTGATCAGGAGCGGATAAACGCTCGTCGCAGCCGCAACGATGGCGATCGCGATCAGCGTCAGGATGAGCTTCCCCCGATGCTGCCGCAGATGATCGTCCCAAAGCCTCCCCAGCAGCGTAATCGCCTCGCTGCGGCTCACCAGCCGCGCGCCGAGCGATGTCGGCGTCACGCGGGCGCCAGGCGCTGTGGCAGCCGGGTTGGGGGGCGCTGCCGGCGGCACCGGCGTGTGCTGGTTCATCGGCGCGGCCAGCTCATTAAGGCACGGATCGTCAGGCAAACCATCATGCGGCGGCAAGGCCCAGCGCGATGCCTTGGCCAACCCCGATGCACATCGTGCACAGCCCCTTATCGCCGCGCCCATCCGACAATTCGATGGCCGCCGTCCCCACCAGCCGCGCGCCCGACATGCCGAGCGGATGGCCAAGCGCAATCGCGCCCCCGTTGGGGTTCACGTGCTCAGAGTCATCGGGAAGCCCTAGCTCGCGCAACACCGCCAGCGCTTGCGCGGCAAACGCCTCGTTGAGTTCGATCACCCCATAATCGCCAATTGTCGTACCATGCCGCTCCATCAGCTTCTTGGAGGCCGGCGCAGGCCCAATCCCCATCACCCGCGGTGCAACGCCCGCCGTCGCGCACCCGGTCACGCGCGCCAGCGGCGTCAAACCCAGCCGCTCGACCATCGACTCAGAGGCAATCATCAGCGCCGCCGCGCCATCATTCACGCCCGATGCATTCCCCGCCGTCACCGTGCCGTTCTCACGGAATGGCGTGCCGAGTTTGGCGAGCCGCTCAATCGTCGTGTCGCCACGCGGGTGCTCGTCCACATCCACCACAACGCTCTCGCCCCGCCGCCGCGGAATGCTCACCGGCGTGATTTCCCGGGCAAGGCGATCACGGTTCGCCACCGCGCGGTGTTGGGAGCGAAGGGCAAACGCGTCTTGATCCTCACGGCCGATGCCGAACTCCTCGGCCACATTCTCACCCGTCTCGGGCATCGAGTCAGTGCCATAAAGCTGCTTCATCATCGGGTTCACGAAGCGCCACCCAATGGTCGTGTCAAAAATCTCCGCATTGCGCGAAAACGCCGTGTCCGCCTTCGGCATCACAAACGGGGCGCGCGACATGCTCTCCGACCCGCCGGCGATAATGAGGTCCGCCTCGCCGGTCTTGATCGTCCGCGCCGCCATCGCGACAGCGTCCATGCCGGAGCCGCACAGCCGATTGATCGTCGTCCCCGGCACATCGGCCGGCAAACCCGCCAGCAGCGCCGCCATGCGCGCAATGTTGCGGTTGTCCTCGCCGGCCTGGTTGGCCGAGCCATAAATCACGTCATCCACAAGAGAAAAGTCCAAATCCGGATGCCGCGCCATCAGCGCTTTCAGCGGGATGGCGGCGAGATCGTCGGCGCGCACGGCTGATAAAGCCCCGCCAAACCGGCCAATTGGCGTGCGGACATAGTCGACGATGTAGGCCTCAGCCATGGTAACCCTCTCCGGTTTCAATGCCTTGGCTATCATGCGGGCCGACCCCGCGAAAAGTCAGTTGCAGACCTCATCCTTTGCCGCTTAAGCTCATGCCCGAGCGCGGCATAGACCGGGCGAGAATGGAGGAACTGGCAATGATGTCACGAACCGCCAGAACAGTTGGTACGCTTTGTTTTTACGCTTCCTTGGCCGTCGTGAGCGCGGTCGTTCTGGGGATGCTGTAACGCAACACCGTCGGCTGTCAGGGCCGCAATAGGCCCATCGCATAGCCTACAGTGGAAAAGTCGGTGTGACGCAACACGGCGTCCGCCGCGGCTGCGAGCTTTGGCTTGGCCCGGTATCCAACCCCGAGCCCCGCACCTTCGATCATCGGGATATCGTTGGCACCATCGCCAACCGCGACCACCTCGCTCGCGGTGATGTTGAGCGCTGAACACTCAGCGTTCATCCGCACTCGCTTAGCGTCTGCGCCAAGGATCGGGTCCGCCACGGCACCGCTGAACACGTCGCCATCGGTCAGAAGGATGTTCGAGTAAGCCGCGTCCATCCCCAACCGCTGCCGGATCGGCTCGGCAAACGCGGTGAAACCGCCCGACACCAGCACCGTGCGAATACCGGCGGCGCGACAGGCGGCAATCACCTCCCGCGCGCCGGGCGTGTCCACAATGACGTCTGCCAACAAGTCAGCAACCGCGCTGGTCGGAACACCCTGCAAAAGCGCCACGCGCGCGCGCAGCGCCTCGGCAAAATCGAGTTCGCCCGCCATCGCCCGCTCGGTGATGGCAGCGATCTCAGCCTTCTTGCCCACCATCGCGCCCAGCTCATCGATGCACTCTTGCTGGATCAACGTGCTGTCCATGTCCGAAATCAGGAGTTTCTTCGCCCGGCTTGCCACCGGCTGTGCAATGACGTCCACCGGATCGTCTGCGAGCACCGTCAACGCCGCGTCGCGCAGCGCACGGGGGTCGCCGGCGGCATAAATGTCTTGGGCCGTATCGCTCAGGCGCTCCACAAAGGTGCCGCCGACAGCTTCGGTGACGGCGGCAACGCGGAACGGATCAAGGGGGCCGGGGGCGGCGAGGGTGATGACGCAATCCATGGCCATCGTCATTGCGGGTCCGACGGCATCGGGCAAGTCCGCCGTTGCCATGGCTGCGGCGCGCGCGTTCGGCGGCACCGTGATCAACGCCGACGCCATGCAGGTTTATCGCGACCTCAGCGTCCTCACCGCCCGCCCGTCCGCCGCCGATGAAACCGCCGTCCCCCACGCGCTCTACGGCACCATCGACGCGGCCGACGCCTTCTCCGTTGCGCGCTATGTCGAAGCCTGCCGCGATGCGATCACCGCCGCCCGCACCGAAGGCCGCGTCCCGGTCCTGGTCGGCGGCACGGGCCTCTACCTCGCGGCGCTCTTCGAGGGCCTCTCGCCGCTGCCACCCGTCCCCGCATCAATCCGCGAGCGCTGGCGCAAAGCCCAAGCCGAACAGCCCCCCGAGGCCCTCCACGCCGAACTCCAACAGCGCGACCCTGCCATGGCCGCGACGCTGCGCCCGACCGACCCCCAACGCATCGTGCGCGCGCTCGAGGTGATCGACGGCACGGGCCGCTCGCTCCTCTCCTGGCAGGCCGAAAAAGGCCCCGCACTTCTCAGCCCCGAAGCAACTCGCCGCATCGTCATCGCGCCCGACCGCGCCTCGCTGCGGGACACCATCGCCGCCCGTTTCGATGCCATGGTGGTCGCCGGAGCCGTGGACGAAGCCGTCGCACTCACCGCACGCGGCCTCCCGCCGGACCTGCCGGCGATGAAAGCGATTGGCGTGCGCCCCCTCGCAGCGGCCGCGTCCGGCGCCATCCCCATGGCCGACGCCATCGCCCAATCCGTCACCGAAACGCGCCAATACGCCAAGCGCCAGGAAACGTGGTTCCGCCACCGGTTTGCCGATTGGCCCCGAGCGCCCACCGCAGATGCCGCATTTCGCGCCTTGCAAAAAGAATAGACAAGATCGCCTCAAGCTGGCGATGCAACAAAAATGTCCTTGTCGCCATCCCACCACTTGTGTTTATTGCGCGCCAATCGGGTAGGAATGGCAGCGATGACGTTTGGTCGTATTCTCGTAGTGGGGCGCATCGCCTGGGCTTGCTGATCAAGCCCAGAACGGCGATGCGCGGAAAACAGGGTCCCAAAGGGGCCCTTTTTTGTTGCCCGCTCGCCAGCCCGGTCCGAGCGGGCGGAACGACGGTAGGCCCCTCGGGGCGCAGACAAAGGCAAGCGGGACGAAAACCATGGATGAGCGCAACAACGGTCGCATGAGCGGCGCGCAAATGGTCATCGAGGCGCTAAAGGACCACGGCGTCGACACCATCTTCGGCTATCCGGGCGGCGCCGTGCTTCCCATCTACGATGAAATCTTCCAGCAAGAAGACGTCGAGCACATCCTCGTGCGCCACGAGCAGGGCGCCGGCCACATGGCCGAAGGCTATGCCCGCTCCACCGGCCGCCCCGGCGTCGTCCTCGTCACGTCAGGCCCCGGCGCCACCAACGCGGTGACCGCGCTCACCGACGCGATGATGGATTCCATCCCGCTCGTCTGCATCACCGGCCAGGTTCCGACCCACCTCATCGGCAACGACGCCTTCCAGGAGTGCGACACGGTCGGCATCACGCGCCCCTGCACCAAGCACAACTGGCTGGTGCGCCGCGTGGAGGACCTGCCGCGCGTCATGCATGAAGCCTTCTACGTCGCCACGTCCGGCCGCCCCGGCCCCGTTGTCGTCGACATCCCCAAGGACGTGCAGATCGCGACCGGCCTCTACACTCCGCCGAACGGCAACGAGCACAAATCCTACCGCCCCCGGATCGAGCCCGACATGGCCTCCATCCGCCAAGCGGTGGCGCTGATGAAGGCGGCAAGCCGGCCGATCCTCTACACCGGCGGCGGCCTGATCAACTCCGGCCCGGCGGCAAGCCAGCTGCTCCGCGAGCTTGCCGACCTCACCGGCTTCCCCGTCACGTCGACCCTGATGGGCCTTGGTGCTCTGCCGGCAAGCCACCCACAGTGGCTCGGGATGCTCGGCATGCACGGCACGCTGGAAGCTAACTTGGCGATGCACGGCTGCGATTTGATGATCAATCTGGGCGCCCGTTTCGACGACCGCATCACCGGTCGCACCGACGCATTCTCGCCCGGCAGCCGCAAGATCCACGTCGACATCGACCCCTCGTCGATCAACAAAAACATCCACGTGGACCTGCCCATCGTCGCCGACGCGACGGCGGCCATGGAGGCGATGGTGCGCGTCTGGTCCGAAAGCGGCGCCCACGACAAAAGCCGCCTGAAGGGCTGGTGGGGCGAGATCGAAACGTGGAAGTTGCGAGACTCACTCGGCTACAAAACCCGCCCGACCGCCATCATGCCCCAGGAAAGCATCCAGCGCCTGTTTGAGCTTTCGAAGGACCGCGACTGCTACGTCACCACCGACGTCGGTCAGCACCAAATGTGGGCCGCGCAGTTCTTCGGCTTTGAAAAGCCCAACCGTTGGATGACCTCAGGCGGGCTCGGTACCATGGGCTATGGCCTGCCGGCCGCCATCGGCACGCAAATCGCCCACCGCGATTCGCTCGTCATGTGCATCGCCGGCGACGCGTCCATCCAGATGAACATCCAAGAACTCTCCACCGCCGTGCAGTATGAACTGCCGGTGAAGGTGTTCATCCTCAACAACCAGTACATGGGCATGGTCCGCCAGTGGCAGCAGCTCAACCACGGCAACCGCCACAGCCACTCCTACTCCGAGGCGCTGCCCGACTTTGTCCGGCTCGCCGAAGCCTATGGCGTGAAGGGCATGCAGGTGACCGATCCCGCCAAGCTCGATGATGCCATCATGGAGATGATCGACCATCCGGGCCCGGTCGTGATGGACTGCCGCGTTGCCAACCTTGCCAACTGCTACCCGATGATCCCGTCGGGCAAGGCGCACAACGAAATCCTCCTGGGCGATGAGGACGAGAAGAAGGTGGAAGCGGTCGGTGCGCCCACCGAAGAGGGCGCCGCGCTGGTTTAGCGTTGACGACTGGTAGGGCCGCTTTGCCAGTGGCCCTTCCAGATGCGTTTTGAGGGCGTGAGGAGCCGGACCCGGTGGGTGTCAGCGCCGGAACATCGCGCGCAAGCAAGCCGGTGACCTGCGTCACAACTCCGATCCTTTCGGCTAGCGTGACCTTGTTCGCGATCTGGGAAAAACCCAAGATTTGGCCCGAACATCCCGGGGAGAACCCAATGCTGAAACCAACCCTCATCGCCGCCTTCACGCTGTCGTCCGTCGCAGTTGCCGCCGCGCAATCGACAGATGTCACCCTGGTGCGCGCGCCCACCGCCGAGAGCTTCAAGGCTGCGTTTTGCGGTGCGGACCGCTCCGGCGCCCAGATTTTCGTCATCCCGCTCAACACGTTCGAGAACGGGGCCACAATGGCGTGCGATTTTGGCAGCTACACCATGCGCATGACCGAGCCGAGCGATGACCCCGGCCACGTGGTCCTCAATGTCGATCCGCCGGCGGGTGTCGCCGACGGTTTTGACTGCGATGCCAAAGCCGACATCGGAATGTACGAGGTGGCCCTCAACTGCCTGCCGGCCAACGCCGAGACAGCGGACCACCGCAAAAACTGACCACCGCGCAAACACTGGAGCGCCCGGATGAACCAACCTGCCATAGCCCCAGCGCTGCGCCCCGAAGAGGCGCAGGAGACGCACACCCTCTCGGTCCTGGTGGACAACGAGCCGGGGGTGCTCGCCCGGGTCATTGGGCTGTTCTCCGGGCGCGGCTACAATATCGACTCGCTCACCGTCTCCGAGACCGAGCATGAGCGAGGCCTGTCGCGCATCACCATCGTCACCACCGGCACGCCCATGGTGATCGAACAGATTAAGCATCAACTCTTCCGCATCGTCCCCGTGCACCGGGTGTCCGACCTCACCGCCGACCAGCGCGATGCGATCGAGCGGGAACTTGCGCTCGTAAAGGTTGCCGGCAGCGGCGACCAGCGCGTCGAGGCTCTTCGCCTCGCCCAGGCGTTCGACGCCCAAACCATCGATGCGACCCTGGAAAGCTTCATCTTCGAGATCACCGGCGCCACCAGCGACATCAACCGTTTCGTGAGCCTGATGAGCCGCATTGGCCTGGTAGAAGTCTCCCGCACAGGGATTGCCGCCATCAGCCGCGGCGCCGAAGCCACCTAAAGTCGGGCAATCCGAGCGATGAATCGCCCTTGCGCGGCGCCTCACCGCGCGCCACCGTCAGCGGACCGATGGCGCAATCACTCTCAACAGACCCGGCGACCACAAAGCCAAGCGTGGTGCTGCGCATGCTCAGCGCAGTCCTCACGCTCGCCGTGCTTTTGGCCATCGCGTTTTTCGGCCTCGCCATCCATTTCTGGCTCGGCTGGCCCGATGCCGTGCGCGGCTATGGCAGCATCGCGTTCGTCGCCATCCTCGCCGGCCTTTGGCTTCTCCCCCTCGCCAACCGACGTCTCCGCCGCGGCATCGTCCTCGTGTCATTGGCCGCCATCGCGCTTGCCTACGGCGCAAAATCGCCGGTGGACCAGGAGTGGATTCCGCTCCACGAGAACCACGCCGCCGTCACCCTCAACGGCGACCGCGCCACCATCGAGAGTTTCCGCGACGCCACGCACACCGTCGGCGCTCCATCAGAGCCGCGCTGGACAACGGCCGAGTTTGACCTGTCAGAACTCACCGGGGCAGAGCTTATCCTGCAACCCTTCGGGCCATGGCGCATCACAGAGCACGCCATGATCACGTTCTCGTTCGCCGACGGCAGGCACCTGACGGCGTCCATCGAAGCCCGCCGCGCCGCCGGCGGCGGGTACAACCCGCTCGCCGGCTTCTTCCGCCACGACCAGACCTACCCGGTCATCGGCACCGAACGAGACCTCATCTGGAAGCGCCTTGCCCGCGACCCGCCCTTCGAAATGCAGTTCTACAGCATAGAGGCACCGCCCGAGGCGGTCCGGATCTATCTCCGCCGCCTGCTGGAGTTCGCCAACAGCGCCGGCCAAACACCAAGGTTTTACAACACGATGCGCGAAAGCTGCCTCACCGCGCTCATCCGTCTGGCCCCGGAATCGTTCGCCAACGTGCCCTGGTTCGACATCCGCCAATGGATCCCCGGCTACATCATCAGCCTGATGCAGGACCTTGGCCTCGTGGACGACAGCGTCCCCGCCGACACCCTCGCCGAACGCCAGCGGCTCCGGTCAGGGATCAAGTCACCACTGGAGTTTCCCGGCGACGTCGAATGGAGCGCTTACCTGCGCAGCCCCAGCTAACCGGCGCGCGCCGTCACACTCTCCACCGCCGCCACAAGCCGCGCCAAATCTTCATCGCGCGACAGTCTGTGATCGCCGTCCTTTACCAGCGTCAGCGTCACCTCATCGCTCGCCAAATGCTCCATCAGTTCCAGCGTGTGCTGATAGGGGACGGGCTCATCCCGCACCCCTTGCAGAATGTGCACCGGGCAGGCGGTCTCGATCGGCCCCGTGTCGTAGAGGAGATGCTTGCGGCCATCCTCAAACAGCTGGCGCGTGATGGGGTAGGGGTCGCCATAGTCCGACGGCAGCAACGCAAACCCCTCAGTGCGGATCGCCTCTTGCATCTCCTCCGGCAAGCTCGGCCACATCAGCCGCTCGGTAAAATCTGCCGCGGGGGCGATCAGCACCATGCCGGCAAACGGCCGTCCCTGCGCAAGGCGCTGGCGGGCAAGGAGCAGTGCAATCCAGCCGCCCATGGAGGACCCCACCGCAATGGTCCTGTCGGGGCACAGCGCATCGTCCACCGCCGCCGCATCGGCCAGCCAATCGGTGATGGTAAAGTCCTCAAACTGCCCCGGTGATGCCCCATGCCCGCGATAATCGAACCGCACCACGCGCTGCCCTGCGTCCTGCCCCCACGCAGCCAGGTGCTCGGCCTTGCCCCCCGTCATGTCGGAGCGGAAGCCACCCAGCCACAGCAACGCCGGCTCGCGCCCATCCACCACCTCAGTCGCAAGATCAACGCCGCCGGAGCGGACCACGGGCTGTGAGGTGGAGCGATCGTCAACCATTTGTGGCTAGGACCTTTCAGTTGGTGAAGCGATGAGGCACGCCAGGAGCGTCCGAGCGATGACACAATGAGCGTCCGAGCAAAGACCTTATGAACGTGCAAGCGATGGCTGTATGAGCGCACGAGCGATGACCGTCCTGCAAGTGATCCCGGAGCTCGACACGGGCGGTGCCGAACGCACGACGGTGGAAATCGCCGCCGCACTCAAAGAGGCCGGTGGTAAGGCGGTGGTCGTCTCAGAAGGCGGTCGTCTAGTCAAAGACCTCGAAGCCGCCGGCGGCAAGCACGTCGAAATGCCCGTGAAGTCAAAGCGAATTTGGACCATGCGCCGGAACGCCCGGCGGATCGCTGAGCTCGTCGCCAAAGAGAATATCGACATCATACACGCCCGCTCCCGCGCCCCCGCCTGGTCCTGCCTCTGGGCGGCGGACTGGACCGGCAAGCCTTTGGTGACCACCTACCACGGCGCCTACTCGGAAGGGTCGTGGCTCAAAAACCGCTACAATTCCGTCATGGCGCGCGGCGACATCGTGATCGCCAACTCCTCCTACATCGCCGAGCTGATCGCCAAGCGGCACCCGTTCGCGGCCAAGCAGATCGTCACGATCCATCGCGGGGTCGATTTCTCGCAGTTCGCCAACACCGATGGCCTCACCGAGCGCGCCGAAGCGCTGCAAACCGAGTGGGAGGTCTCACCCCGCGACCCTATCATCCTCAATCTCGCCCGCCTCACCCCCTGGAAGGGCCAACGCGTCCTCATCGAAGCGCTGGAGCATCTGGCGAAAATAAATCCCGCCCGCTGGGTGACTGTCATGGCGGGCGACGACCAGGGCCGAGCCGATTATGC
Source organism: uncultured Paracoccaceae bacterium (assembly GCA_937884725.1). Taxonomy (GTDB): domain Bacteria; phylum Pseudomonadota; class Alphaproteobacteria; order Rhizobiales; family Amorphaceae; genus Acuticoccus. The sequence goes on along the minus strand of CAKZYH010000156.1, from coordinate 8,617 downwards.
CGAGGAGCTGAAGACAAAGATCGACGAGGCCGGCCTTACCGACCGCGTCAAGCTTGTCGGGCATGTGAGCGATGTCCCGGCGGCCTTCGCAGCGGCCAGCATTGCCGTACAGCCCAACACCGAGCCCGAGGCCTTTGGCCGGGCCGCGGTGGAGGCGCAGGCCGCCGGCGTCCCCGTCGTTGTGAGCGATTTGGGCGCGGTGTCCGAAACTGTCCTCGCCCCGCCGACGGTGCCGCCCCAAAAGCGCACCGGCTGGACGGTGCCGCCGGGGGACCCCAAGGCCCTCGCCGAGGCTCTGTCGGAGGCCTTGCAAAGCTCTGGCGAGATGCGCCGGCGCACCGGGGCACGCGGCCGCGCCCACGCCAATGCCCGATTCTCGCTGGCCGCCATGCAACAAAAAACGTTGGGAGTGTATCGTTCCATTTTGGAGGACGATATTTCTGCGCTATATTGAGGGCTGACATTCGAGCTTGTCCGAAACAACTGCGGAGATTTTGCCATTCGCCGGCCACACCGTGCACCTGCACCAGTTCTAAAACAGGGTCCCAGAACCAACCGCGAGATTCGCGTCGCCCGCGTCCAACTTGTTGATGCTGATGGCGGCAACCGGGGGATCATTCCCACCGAAGAGGCTGTGCAAATGGCCGAGGACGCCGGGCTCGACCTTGTCGAGGTCGCCCCGAACTCTGACCCCCCTGTTTGTAAAATTCTCGACTACGGGCGCTTCAAGTTCCAAAGCCAAAAGAAGGCGGCTGAGGCGCGCAAGAAGCAAAAGACGTTCGAGGTCAAAGAGATAAAGATGCGCCCCAACATCGATAGCCACGACTACGATGTGAAAATGAAGGCCATCCGCAAATTCTTCGAGGGCGGCGACAAGGTCAAAGTCACCCTGCGGTTCCGTGGCCGCGAGATGGCGCACCAGAACCTGGGTATGGACCTCCTCAACAAGGTCCGGACCGACACGTCCGAAATCGCCAAGGTGGAAGCCGAGCCCAAACTCGAAGGCCGCCAAATGGTCATGGTGCTCGCGCCGACCCAAAAAGCGCAGGCCGCACCGGCCGGCTAAGTCGGGACGGGTTGAAGGGGGCATCAGCCCCCTTTTTAGCGTGAGAGCAGCTTCAAAACCCGCATCACGGCCCAAATAGGGATCACCACCGCTGCACCCAGCAGGAAAATCGATCCGAACTCGCCCAGCGTGTTGAGGCTCATCGCCGAAATCGACGCGACGGCCCGCTCGAACCAGGCCACCACATCGGCGGGGCTGATGCCCAGCATGCGCATCACAAGGCCCACGACAAAGCTCATAATGGCGAGCCGGATCACCACACCTAGAAAGGAGCCGCCCAAAAGGCGCTCCGACACATTTTGCCGGCGCTGAAGCTCTGTCATCTCATCCAATCTCCTCGCGCCTCATATAAGCGGTCCCCGCGCAATGCACATCGCCGTTGAGCCATGCGTTCGCCTTGGGGTACGCAGGGTGTCCCGGACGGAGACGCAAAACCCATGACTGAACAGCCGCTGTGGCGCCCTGATCCTTCTGCCGACACCGAGATCATGCGCTTTGCCCGCGTGTGCGCGGCGCGCGGTGGCGTGGACCTGCCCGACTATGCCGCCCTCCACCGCTGGTCGCTCGACAATGTCGAGGCGTTCTGGGACGCGGTCTGGGACGATGCCGGCCTCATCGGCGACAAGGGCGATACCATCCTTGAAAATCCGACCAAAATGCCGGGCGCGGCCTTCTTTCCCAACGCGCGGATCAACTACGCCGAGAACGCGCTGCGCGGCGATCCCGACGAGACCGTCATCATCTTCCGCGGTGAAGACAAGGCCGAGAAGCGCTGGACCCGCGGGGAGCTGACGGCCGAGGTGGGCCGCCTGCAAGCCTATCTGCGTTCCGTGGGGGTGGGCGAGGGCGACCGCGTCGCGGCGATGCTCCCCAACATGCCCGAAACCGTTGCAGTGATGCTCGCCACTGCATCCCTCGGCGCGATCTTCTCCTCCTGCTCGCCCGACTTCGGCGAGCGCGGCGTCCTCGACCGCTTCGGCCAAATCGACCCCAAAATCTTCGTCGCCTGCGACGGCTACTGGTACAACGGCAAACCCATCGATGTGTCGCAAAAGGTTGCCGCCGTGGCGGGCGATCTCTCGGCTGCGGCAGTGCTGATCGTCCCCTACCTCGACGACCTGCGGGCGACCGAACTGGCCGCAAAAATCCCCAACGCCAGCGTTTACTCCGACACGTTGGAGGCCGATGCCCCGGCGCCCGACTTCGTCCCGATGCCGTTCAACGCGCCCCTCTACGTGATGTTCTCGTCCGGCACGACGGGCGTGCCGAAGTGCATCGTGCACGGCGCCGGCGGCACAATCCTGAAGCACCTCACCGAGCAGCGCTACCACTGCAACATCAAGCCCGGCGACAAGGTCCTGTACTTCACCACCTGCGGCTGGATGATGTGGAACTGGCTGGTGGGCAACCTTGTCGCCGGCGCCACGCTGTGCCTGTACGACGGTTCTCCCTTCGCCCCGTCGCCCGCCGTCCTGTGGGATTATGCGCAGGACGAGGGTATCAACTTCTTCGGTGTCGGGGCCAAATATATCGATGCCCTGAAGAAGGGCGACACCTTGCCCAAGGACAGTCACGATCTGTCCAAGATCACGACGATCTGCTCCACCGGCTCACCCCTCGCGCCGGAGAGCTTCCGTTGGATCTACGACGCTGTGAAGGAGAACGTGCATCTGGCGTCTATTTCCGGCGGCACCGACATCATGGGCTGCTTCGTGGGCGGTGTGCCGACGCAGCCGGTCTATGCCGGTGAAATCCAAGGGCCATTTTTAGGGATGGCGGTGGACGTCGCCGACGATGACGGAACGCACATGGGAGCCGGGAAGGGCGAACTCATTTGCCGAAAGCCGTTTCCGTCGATGCCCGTCATGTTCTGGAACGATCCGGACGGCGCACGCTACCGCGGCGCCTATTTTGAGCGCTTCACAGACACCTGGTGCCACGGCGACTTCGCGGAATGGACGCCGCACGGCGGCATGATCATTCACGGCCGGTCCGACGCGACGCTCAACCCAGGCGGCGTCCGGATCGGCACCGCCGAGATTTACGCGCAGGTCGAACAAATCCCCGAGGTGATCGAAGCCCTCGCCATCGGCCAGAGCTGGGACAATGATGCGCGCGTCGTGCTGTTCGTGCGCCTGGTTGAAGGCGTCGCGCTCGACGAGGACCTCATTAAACGGATCAAAACGCAGATCCGTACAGGGGCCTCACCGCGCCACGTGCCGGCGAAGGTGGTTGCTGTTGCCGACATTCCGCGAACCAAAAGCGGCAAGATCGTTGAGCTTGCGGTGCGCGACGTGGTGCATGGCCGTCAGGTGAAAAACAAGGAGGCCCTCGCCAATCCGGAAGCGCTGGACCTGTTTGTGGATTTGGAGGAGCTGCAGAGCTGAGCGGCGATCGCGCATCGGCCACGAGTACCCATCCCAGCTACGCCCAGCCTTCGAGCGGTATGGTCGGCGAGCGCGGATGTGGATGAGAGTGTGGAGGCCGAAAGTTCAGCGGATGCGATCTGGAACCGGGCCGGATGCGCCCGTTGTCGCTCAAACAGGGTCGAGTTCCAATTCTCCTTTGCGTTTCAGCCCATCGTTGATGTCGTAACCGGACAGATCTACGCGTACGAAGCCTTGGTGCGCGGGCCGGGCAGTCAGCCCGCCGCATCGGTTCTCGACCAGCTAGACGAAGAGAACCGATACCATTTCGACCAGCAATGCCGAGTCCGTGCCATTGAGATCGCCACGAAGCTTGGCATGCCGGAGGACATAAAACTCTCAATCAACTTCGATCCCAATGCGCTGTACGATCCGGTTCTTTGTATTCGAACAACGATGATTGCCGCCGAGAAGTACAAGTTCGACGTCGAACGTTTGCTCTTCGAACTCACCGAGCATCGGAAGGTGGAGGATACTGAACGGCTCAACCGGATCCTCGACCACTACGCCAACTTTGGCTTTCCCACCGCCATCGATGATTTTGGCGCCGGCTTTGCAGGCCTTGGCCTCCTGGCAAAGTTTCGGCCTCATTTAACCAAAATTGACCGCGAGCTGGTGATGCACAGCGATCGTGACGAGGCACGCCAAGCCATTCTTTGCGGCACGGTCGCCACATGTGCGGCGCTGCGGATGGAAACTGTCGCAGAGGGTGTGGAGCGTATGGAAGAGTTTGAATTCTTACGCGGTTTAGGAATTCGCCTGTTCCAAGGCTATCTGATCGCAAAGCCTGCATTCGAAGCCCTGCCGCAGCCGGACCTTTCCCGTTTCCTGACCGCGCCTACCGCTTGAGTCGCGAAAAAGCCTACCGACGGTCTGAATCTCGTGGAAGGACGCGACCGGACGACACATATGCCCTAAGGCGATCAACTGGAAATTGAGTAGCACGCCATGCGTACGTTAATTTCTACCTTGGTTATGTCTTTGCTGATTGGCGTCAGCCAGGCGCAAGCGCTGCAATTCAGCGGCCCATTCGCCCAGCCCTTACATCCCGAATTCACCCGCTGGTATCGATCCTACTTCGCTGAATTCAAGCGCGCCTACATCCAAGCTGACGGTAGCGTGATAGATCCGGAGAACGGAGGCATCACGCATTCGGAAGGGCAAGCTTACGGCATGCTCATCGCCCTTATCGCCGACGATCCCGATACGTTTGAGCGTGTTTGGAGGTTCGCGCGGATCCGTCTCAAGCGGCCAGATCAATTGTTTTCGTGGAAGTATGTCCCAGGGCACAGCGTTGTTGATGTTAACAACGCCAGTGATGCAGACGTGTTGATTGCAAGCACGTTAGCCCTTGCAGCAGATCGTTGGAAGCGCCCCGACTATTTGCAGCAGGCGGCTGCTACCGCGGACGCGATCGGACGCCATCTCTTAGAGGGGCATCTCGGTCGCGTTCTGCTGAAGCCTGCGATCCACGGCTTCGGTGCCGCTGACCTACCGGATGGTCCGGTCATCAACCTCTCATACTACCATTTCTCCGCGCTGCGGAACGTTGCTGAACTCGCCCCCGGCTATCCGTTCGCTCAGATGATGGAGACGGGCATGTTGCTCAAGCTCCGTGCCATGGAGCTTGGGACGACTGCTGACTGGGTTTCGGTCGCGGATCCAGTGAACCCGCGGCCGGCGGCGACGTTGCCCAGCGGCTTCGGATACGACGCCATTCGCATCGCCTGGAACCTTCTTGTGGCAGAAAGTGAATGGCAGCAAATTGGGCTCGCCATGCTGGACGCAAAAGTTGCAGGCGCCTTCGAGGCGACGGATCAGCATGGCAACGTGCTGCACGCGATGTCTGACCCAGGATACGATCTGCTCGCGCAGGCGCTGGAGTGTGCTGTCCACGGCGATACCGTACCGATGCGTCTGCTAGACTTCGATCCGACCACCTACTACGCCTCGGCGCTGCATCTCATGACCATCGCGCTGCTCTACTCGCAACGGCCCGAGTGCATCCCAACGTCTTCATGAGGATGGCACAGCATTCCCGCGATCGGTACAACGTCAGCTGCCGGTGGCCGTAGCCCTATGAGACGTCATCGCACCATTCAGCGGAACTGGGGTCAGCGTAAGCCCGAGCGAGCCCGTGCCCCATCAGCGTAGCGCCGACGTCGACACCGTTCACCGTCAGACGTCCCTCGACGCGTCCTTCGCCGAGGTCGCGCAAGTCCAACAACTTCGCGGCGGCGCGGGGGCCATAGGTTGCAGCATAGACCACCGCATGCGCCTGGCGCGCCATTTCGTTTTCGAGAGCACACGCCGCATCAGCTCCGCTTTGAGGGACCGATAGCCCCCGAAGCACGATGTTGACTTCACGCCCCTCCGCGACCGCCAAAACTTCGCGCCCGGAAATGACCTGCAAAACTACGATACTGATCTCAAAAGGTGCGCCGGCCTGTGCGCCAGATCGTTGTGTCAACGTTCCAAGCAGAATGACGACCAAGACAAGCAGCAGCGCTGTGCGTGTACTCACGTCAAAAACATCCAGCCACACCAACCTGTCAGCGTGGCGATGTAAACTTCGTTTGGGTCGTAAGAAGGGCACGTTAGCCTGTTTCTAAATCTGAAGTTTCACGATTGTGGCGCTTTGATGGCAGCGATATGAACCGACACAGGTGGTCGTCAAGGGCAGAACGGCATACGGATGAATGCCTGTGCCGCTCGCAAAGCGTTGCGTGAAGCGCCACGTCAGCCAGCGCCAGCCTAAAATGGACGCGGGTTATGGGACCGTGGAAGCGAGTGTTGCCGCCGCGCTTAGGCCCCCATTCGGGCTTCGCAGGTGAGGTGGCTAGGTGGTGCGGCCCATCTCGGCGCGTGACACCCGCTTTGCCAGCAGCGCCGCGGCGGGGCCGTGGCCGGGCAGCACACGAACCTCGAAATCGCCACGCGCCCTCAAGCAATCGGCGACCCGTTCGTGGGGCAAAAACCGACCGGTCCTGCGCCACTGCACCGACTTTTGCAGAAGCCACCCCGCGGCCGCAGTCGGTTTATGCGCAGCGCAAAACGCCAGGCAGATGGCCCCGCCGGGCCGCACCACGCGGCACAGCTCGTCAATGCCGGACACCAAATCGGACGTCGTCTCTAATGCCCATGCACACGTGACAATGTCGAACGTGGAATCGCCAAATGGAATGGCGCTCAGCCGCCCGTTCACGCGCTGCACCGGCAAGTCCGCCGCCTGGTCCAACATCGCCTGCGAGGGGTCGAGCAGCGTTATGTTGCCGGGTGGCATCCCCTCAGCGATAAGCGCCCGCGCAAACGTGCCGGTGCCGCAGCCCACATCAAGCAAGCTGGAGCTTTGAGTCATCAACGCGCGCACCGCAGCCTCAAGCGAGGCCTGCGCTTCGCCGCCGGCATATCGCAGCCAGCGCCGATGTAGCGCGTCATAGGTCGGCGCGAGCCGGTCATACAGCGAGACCGTCGCCTCATCGTAAAATGTCGTCGTCATCGACTTTGTCTTCTGAGTTGCCGCCTGGCCTGGCACCCGAAGCGGATTAGCCCTGCGCGCGGCGAGCCAAGATAAACGGGCTCATGGTGTTGTTCGTGAAGTACCTGACGTCTTCCACCTGAAACCCAGCGTCTTCCAAATGGCGCACACAGTCTTTCGTGTTGAGGAACCTCACCTTCGGAGCCATTCCCAACAGGCGAAGAACTGCGATCAGGGGCCGAAACGGGATCCAACTGTTCTTGAGGCACACCGTCTTTGACAGGAACATCCCGCCGGGCTTCAGCTGTGCGTGCACCCGGCTCAGCGTCTTGGGGAGATCATCCACGAGGTGCAGCAAACTGAACGCGCAGATGACGTCAAAGGGCTGACCTTCGACGGCCTCGGCCGCGTCTGCCCGTTGAAATGTCACCGCAGGCTCACCGTCCGCCGGCGTCTTGGAGCGCGCGATATCCAGCATCGCGCCCGACACGTCGGTAGCTGTATACGAGGCCACCCGATCGGCAAGCTTGAGGGCGGTGGTCCCTGTGCCACAACCAATCTCCAAGACATGGTCGTTCGGCCGAAAGAGCGACGCTAAGTGGGCAAGCTTCGCCTCATAGGCGCGCATATCGGAAACGGGTCGAGCGGCGTACTTGGGGGCGATTTTATCCCAAAAAGCCTGCGGTTGTGGGTGTGTCATTGCGTGAACCATTGTGTGCCTCCCAGCGGTGAGACCGTGAGATACCCATACGCTGAGGCATAGTGGATTGCGAAAATTCCCACAGTAGCTATACGCCAATGCATGAACTGGGACACGATTTCCTTTGATTGGAACCAGGTGCGCGCCTTCCTCGCCACCGCCGAAGAGGGAACGTTCAGCGCCGCCGCGCGCGCGCTGAAAACCACGCAGCCGACTATCGGCCGGCAAATCACCGAGCTCGAAACGCGCCTCGGCGTGACGCTCCTGGAGCGCAGTGTTCGCGGCCCGGAGCTCACCGCCGCAGGCCGCGATCTTCTGGAGCATGTCCGCGCGATGGCGGAAGCCGCGACGCTCATCTCGCTTGCCGCCGACGGGCAGTCACACTCCGTCGCCGGCGAAGTCACGATCACGGCGACGGATCTGTTCTCGGCCGTGTCGCTGCCGCCGATGCTGGCGCCTCTGCGCGAAACCGCGCCCGGCGTGCGCATCCGCTTGGTTGCGGCGAACGATGTCCGCAACCTCATCCAGCGCGAGGCGGACATCGCCATCCGTCATGTCCGGCCCCAGGAGCCGGAACTCATCGCGCGCTATATCGGCGATCTCTACGCAGGGCTTTACGCCTCGACCAGCTACTTGGATCGGGCCGGCAGACCGCGTCATCCGAGCGATGCCCGAGCCCACGCGTTCATAGGCCCGCTGGAGTTGCCGCAGTTCATCGACGCGCTGGTCGGTTTCGGTCTCCCGGTCACGGCTGAAAACATGGTGTTCACCAGCGACAGTTGGGTGGTGATTTGGGAGATGTTGAAGGCAGGCCATGGCATCTCGATCCTCCCCCACGTGCTGTGTGAGGATGTGTCCGGGCTCGAACCTGTGCTGCCCGATCTTCCGCCGATGCCCTTTCCCGTTTGGCTCGTCACCCACCGCGAGCTTCAAACCAGCCCCCGCAT
>CAKZYH010000155.1 GCA_937884725.1 uncultured Paracoccaceae bacterium | reverse complement strand
TCTCCATGGTCGCGCTCAACTTTTACGGCAGCATCAGCGACGACGCGCTCGAGGCCGGATGCGCCGCCGTCATGGAGTTTGAAGCCTACCTCGCAAAGCGCATCGAGGCGGTGAAGGCCCACCCCGACGGCTCCCTCCTCTCGGCCCTTGTCGCCGCCGAAGAGGACGGCGAGCGGCTGTCGCGCGATGAACTCGTCGCCAACGTCCTCCTGCTGCTCAACGCCGGCAACGAAACAACCTCAATCCTACTCACCAACGCCTGCCATCGCTTCGTCCGCGACGGCCTCTTCCAAGCGCTCCGCGCCGACCTCTCACTCCTGCCGGCCGCGATCGAGGAGGTGCTGCGCCACGAAGCCCCCGTGCAGTTCATCGGTCGCATCGTCAGCGAACCCACCGAGCTCGGCGGTGTGGCTCTCGCGGAAGGTGACCTCGTGCTCATCATGCTCGCCGCCGCCGACCGGGACGCTAGCCACGCGCCGCACCCCGACGATTTCGACATGACGCGCGCGCCCAACCGGCACCTCGCCTTTGGCAGCGGCCCGCACATGTGCGCCGGGATCCAACTGGCGCGGCTCGAAGCGCGGGTTGCCATGGCAACCTTCCTCAACACCTTCAACGCTGTGAGCATCACCGACAACGGCCTTCGCCACGGCCCCAACCCGAACCTGCGTGCGTTCCAAGCGCTGCCGCTGACGCTGACCCCCGTCAGCTCAACGTTATCTTAGAAGCCAGGTCGCGATAGATCCGCCACCACCGCAAGCGGGGCAATAATACCTAGGTATATTGTCTTTGAAACTCGCCGCGCCACCTAGGCGTAACGGCAATTTCAAACTGCATTAAAGCTGGGAGGCCTCGTCATATGTCAGCGTTGACTGTGTTGCGCATCGGGCTCGTCGTCTGGATCGCTTGGCACGCCATTTTCGGTCTGTTTTCCACCTTCGCACCGCAAACGGGCGCCGACATCGTAGGCTGGAATCCGGCCGGCGGTTGGAACAGCGAACTTTTGGCCATGAGCAAGCAATACGGCATGGTGATGCTGCTCCTCGCTGGCGTGTTCCTGGTGATGCTCATCGATCCGGTGCGCTACATCGCGCTCATCTGGATCGCAATCGCCGAGCAGGTCCTCGGCATTGCCTACGGCACCTACATCTTTTCCATGATCGGCCAGCTGTCGGTCCCGCAGCTCATCGCACAAACCGCCACAAATCTCGCGCTGATCTCCGGAATGCTGGTCCTCTGGAACCGGCTCAAACCGTCAGCGCTCGCCGCCCAGCGGATCTTGAACACCTAGAGCGGGTCACGCCCTCACGTAAAAGGCCGACGCTGGTGGATCGCCGCCGCCAGCGTCCCTTCGTCGAGATAATCAAGCTCACCACCAATCGGCACACCGGAGGCCAGCCGCGACACAGTCACGTCCAGCGCCTCCAGCCGCTCGGTGATGTAGTGGGACGTGGTCTGCCCCTCCACGGTGGCGTTCATGGCGAGCAGCACCTCGCGCACGGCAGGCTCTGACGCCCGCTGCACCAGCGCCGGAATACCAATATCCTCCGGTCCCATCCCATCGAGCGCCGAAATCGACCCGCCGAGCACATGATAGCGCGCCTTCATCACGCCCGCCCGCTCCAGCGCCCAAAGGTCGGCCACATCCTCCACCACGATGAGCACCGACGGATCGCGTGTCGCGTCCATACAAATCGTGCACGGATCGCTGGTGTCGATGTTGCCGCACACGCTGCACACGCAAACGTTTTCGCCCACCAGCTGCAGCGCGCTCGCCAGCGGCTCCAGCACAGTGTCGCGCTTCTTCACCATGTGAAGCGCAGCCCGCCGCGCCGACCGCGGCCCAAGGCCAGGCAGCTTGGCAAGCAGCGAAATCAGCGCCTCAATCTCTGGCCCGGCAACCGCCACCCGCCAATCAGCCCATTCCGGGCAGCTTGAACCCCGGCGGCAGACCGAGCCCACCCATCATTTCCTGGGTCTTTTCCTGAACCATCATCTCCACCTTGCCGCGCGCATCCGCCACTGCGGCAATGACGAGATCTTCAACAATCTCGGCCTCTTCCGGCTTTAAAAGCGCCGGATCGATGGTGAGGCTGACAAGGTTCATGCCGCCGTTCACCTTCGCAATCACGGAGCCGGCGCCCGACTCGCCAGTCGCCTCCAGCTCTTTCATCTCCTCCTGGAGATTGCCCATCTTCTCCTGAAGCTCGCGGGCTTTGCCCATCATCTTCATCAGGTCCATTAGCGGCGGCGTCCTTCTTCCTGAGTGCCGGCCTCAGGCTCGGCATCGCTTGTGTGTTCGCTCTGGCGGCGCACAGTCACGCGCTCGATGGTGGCGTCGGGAAACGCGTCGAGCGTCGCGCGCACCAGCGGGTCCTTTGCGGCGTCGGCCTTCAACCGGGCCTGCTCCGCCTGATCCTCCTCGGCAAGGGTGGCAGCGTCCGCCCCGTCCGACACAATCACAACCCAGCGCATGCCCGTCAGCGCCGTGAGCTTTGCCCCCAGCCGCCCCGCGACGGTCTGGTCGGCTGTCGGCTCCATCGACACTTCGATGCGGCCGGGCTCAAACCGCTTGAGGCGCATTTCGCGCTCCACCGCACGGCGCAGCGTCAGCTCTTGTGCGTCGGCGAGCATCTCCGCCACTGCCCGAAACGACGGCAGCGAGACGCTCTGAGACGCCGGAGCAACAGCCGACTTCGCCGGCGTGGCCTCTTCCGCGCGCGGCGCGCTCACTGTCCCGAGCGCCGGCGCCCCGCCCCCCGGCGACGAGGCAGCAGAGGCAGAACGGCCGCCCCCGGCGCCGGCGGACGCGCCATTCACCAAATCGGCAGGGTCCGGCAGGCCCGCCAAATAGCAAAGCCTAATCAGCACCATCTCGGCGGCCACAATGGGCTTTGACGCAAACTGAACTTCTGTCAGCCCAGTCAGCATCGCCTGCCACAGCCGCGACAGCGCCGCCGTTCCCATGCGCTCCGCCAACGCGGCAGCCCGCTCGCGCAGCGCCTGCGGGTCGCCCTCGTCCGGCGCCATACCGGTCACCTTCAGCCGGGTCACGGCATGGGTGAGGTTTGCAAGATCGGTGAGCACCGCCAGCGGATCGGCGCCCACATTGTACTGGTCCGATAGCTCCTGAAGCGCCGCCGCAGCATCGCCCCCCGCCACCGCCTCAAACAGCGTCAGCACCCGTGTGCGGTCCGCAAGGCCGAGCATCACGCGCACTTCGCCGGCATCCACCGCGCCGCCGCCATGGGCAATCGCTTGGTCAAGCAGCGACAGCGCATCGCGTACCGACCCCTCGGCCGCCCGCGCCACCATCGCAAGCGCTTCGTCCGACGCGCTTATGCCTTCCTTCTCCGCAATTCCCGACAGGTGCGCCACCAACTCGCCGTGCTCCACACGCCGCAGGTCAAAGCGCTGACAGCGCGACAGGATCGTCACCGGCACCTTGCGGATTTCGGTGGTAGCAAACAGAAATTTCACATGGGCCGGCGGCTCTTCCAGCGTTTTCAGAAGCCCATTGAACGCCGCCGTCGACAGCATGTGCACTTCGTCGATGATGTACACTTTGTAAGGCGCAGAGACCGGAGCGTAGCGCGCCGCATCGGTCAGATCACGAATGGAATCGATGCCGGTATGGCTCGCCGCATCCATCTCGATCACGTCGACGTGCCGGCCTTCCATGATCGCCTGGCAGTGCACGCCCGGCGTCTCAAGGTCCACCGTCGGCTCGCGCCGACCATCAGCGGTTTCATAGTTCAGCGCCCGCGCCAAAATCCGCGCCGTTGTGGTCTTGCCCACCCCGCGCACCCCGGTCAGCATCCACGCCTGCGGAATGCGCCCGGCCGCAAACGCGTTGCGCAGCGTGCGCACCATCGGCGCCTGCCCAATCAGCTCGCCAAAATGCGTCGGCCGATACTTGCGCGCCAAGACCTTGTAGGGCGCCGGCTCGGCAGTCGGGGTGACAGGGGATGAGGTGTCCGCCAAGCTCAACAATCCTCCGGCGCGCTCGGCCAGCTTGGTGCCGCCTGCGTCAGTGCCGCGCGGGGGCAAAAGAGGAGGCCGGACAATGACCCACGCCTGATCTCGTTAGGGCTGCTTCGTTCCCGACCTGACCCGATTGGCGAGTGGCCCGTCCACCGCCGACCTCCCATCCGCTATATCAATCGCCAACCCGCCCTTGGCAAGCGCAGAGAGCCGGTTTGGCGCGATCAGGCCGACAAGGCCAGGATCGGACCACCCGCCGCGGACGCATCCGCCGGGTCGTGGCTCACCAATATG
>CAKZYH010000154.1 GCA_937884725.1 uncultured Paracoccaceae bacterium | reverse complement strand
ACGAGGCGGCCGATATCGACGAGGCGGCGCGATGGGGCGGCTTCGCCGGCGCGCCCGTAGGCGAGCACGCCGCCGGTGTAGCCCACCGCGCGGTCGAGGGCGCGCACGACCTTCGGGACAAAGCGCTGGACGTTGGGGTCGGGAATTTCGGCCAGCCGGTCGGAGAAGAGCTGGGCGGAGGCAAGTAGGTTGCGCAGGTCGTGATTTATTTTTGAGACCGCAAGCCCGAGCTCGGCGAGGCGGCGGCGCTGGCTCATGGTTTCGGCGAGCGTTGTTTGCATGGCCGACAGCGTGCGTTGTGCCGCGCCGATTTCATCGCGCCGGCGGCTGGGGCGGATGGTGCGGGTTTCGTCTTCCGGGTCTTCGGCGAACTCGCGCATGGCGCCCGCAAGGTCGCGCACCGGCTTCACAAACATTGAGCGCAGCGTGAGATAGACGAGCAGCGCCGTCATCAGCGAGATGGCGAGGGAGAGGATGAGGATGTTGATGGAGTAGCCGATCATGTCGGCGCGCAGCGCGTCCTCCGACAGGATAACGTCCACCTCCTCCGAGCGGCCCGCGGGCATGGCGGTGACGCGGATTGTGCGGCCCGGCGGGGCAAACAACGTCATGAACGCGTCGGGGATGGACTCCACGAACATGAGGTCGTCGAGCACCACGTGGCTGTCGACCATGGACGGCGGGGCGGCGACGGCGAGGAGGCGACGGCGGTTCCCCTCGCGTTCGGCGATGGCGATGGTGCCGGTGGCCTCAAGCAGGCGCACCTTTAAATCTTCGGCAACGTTGGGGGTTTGGCTGATAATGGCTGCGGCGATGGAGGCGTTGCGGTGGGCGTCGCGCAGCCAGTTGTTGCGGTAGTTCGCGATGGACGGAACGAAGATGAGGATTTCGGACAGCATGACGAACAGGATCGTGAGCACCAGCAATTTGGAGCCCAGACCGAAGCGGACTTGGTTGTCGCTGCCCTCTTTCATGCGTCGGAATGAAGCAAATTCGTAGCCTCAATGACAGCGGCCGCGGCGCAGACCAGGTGAGTTTTCATCCATCGCGGCTTGGTTGTTCACTACCCCGTGCAGTTTATACGTCACGGGCGGCGGTTCGGCCTAGGGCAGCTTCTTCAGGAGCCCCAGGACGGTATTGACCCACGGGGCGGAGAGTTTTTCGGCGAAGAACTGTGTCGCGGCGCGTTTGCCGGCTTCGCTGAGCGTTGGGTAGGGCGGGGTGAAGCTCGCGATGGCGGAGGGCTTGATGCCGGCGGACATGGCGAGCGCGTACATGGCGATCATCTCGCCGGCGTGGGGGGCGACGATAGTGGTGCCCATAAGCTTGCCCTTGCCGGACAGGATGAGCTTGACGAAGCCTTCGGTCTCAAGGGCTGTGCGGGCGCGGTCGTTGTCGGCGAGAGGCGCTGTGAAGGCGCGCGCTGCCGGGTCCGCCGCTTTGGCTTCGGCTTCGGTGAGGCCGACCTGGGCAACCTCGGGGGACGTGAAGGTCGCCCGCGGCATGAGTTCCGGGCGGAACTTCACCGGCATGCGGAACACGATGGACCGGACAGCGAGGCTCGCGTGATGGCCCGCAACGTGGGTGAACTGGAGGCCGCCGGCGACGTCGCCGAGGGCGTAGACCTTGCGGTTTGTGGTGCGCAGGCCCTTGTCGACTCTGATGCCGGTGGGGGTGGTTTCGATGCCCGCCGCGTCGAGGCCGAGCTTTTCGATGTTGGCCGCCCGCCCTGTCGCGACGAGGACGCGGTCGGCCGTCACGGGGTAGCCCTCGCTGAGATGCAGCGTGACGCCGTTGCCGGTGCGCTCGCAGCGCTCCACGCTGACACCCTCGCGGATGGTGACGCCGCGCGCGCTCATGGCGTGACGCACCACGGCCGCGGCGTCGGGGTCTTCCTTGGCGAGGATCGTGGCGCCTTCCAGGATTGTGACCTCGCTGCCGAGGCGCGAGAAGGCATCGCCCAGCTCGCACCCGATGGCGCCGCCGCCGATGACCGCGAGGCGGCCCGGCAAATTGGTAAGGTCGAAAACGCTCTCGTTGGTGAGCGGGTCGCACTCGACCAGGCCCGGAATGGGCGGCACGCGGGGCCGCGAGCCGGTGGCGATGACCATGCGTTTGGCGCGGATGGTGTGGCCGGCGCACTCGACGGTCTGCGCGTCGGTAAAGCGAGCGTAGTCGCGCAGAACGGTGACGCCGAGGCCCTCAAAGCGCTCTTGGCTGTCGTGGGGGGCAATACCGTCGATGACGCTGTGAATGTGGCGGTGGACGGCGCTGTAGTCGACGGCGGGCTGTGCGGTGATGCCGAGCGCTGTGGCGGAGCGGGCGGCGTCGGCGGCGCGGGCGGCGGCAATTAGCGATTTTGACGGCACGCAGCCGGAGTTGAGGCAGTCGCCGCCCATTTTGTCGGCTTCGGCGAGCACCACCTTGTGGCCAAAGCTAGAGGCGGCGGCGGCGACGGTGAGGCCGGCAGAGCCACCGCCGATGACCATGATGTCGGGGGAAAGTGTGGTCATTGGGCGGCGCCTTGTTTGCGGCTGGCACGCCATTTTTTCACGGCGATGGGGATCAGCGAGACGAGGGCGAGGGCGACCATGGCGCCGACGAGACCTGGCGTGACGAGGGCGCCCGGGTCGATCTCGCAGGTGCCAGCCTGCGCGCAGCCAGGGTTGGCGGCTTCCTGGGCTTCGATGACGCCGTTGAGGCCGCTGCCCAGCAGGCAGTAGGCGGCAGTTCCGGGGATGATGCCGAGGGCTGTGGCGGCGGCAAAAGCGGGGAGCTTCACCTTGAACATCGCGGGGGCAATGTTGATCAGCCAGAACGGAAAGACCGGGACAAGGCGCAGGAACAACAGGTAGTTGAAGGCGTCCGCCTCAAAGCCTTCTGCGAGGCGGTTGGCGGCTTTGCCTACTTTGCTACGCAGCGCCTCGCCCAGCGAAGTTTTGGCGATGAGGAAGATAATCGAGGCGCCGATGGTGGCGGCGATCACGGTGAGAATGGTGCCGGCGACTACGCCGAATAAGAAGCCGCCGAGGATGGTGATTAGGCTGGCGCCGGGGAATGACAGCGAGACGGCTGCGACATAGACCGCAACGTACGTCGCGAGGGCGAGAGCGTAGTTGGCGGCCAAAAAGTCAGTGAGTGCCATCCGCTCGCGGATAATTGTATCGAGCGAGAGATATTGGGATGCGCCCGACGCGTAAAAAGCTGCTAACCCGGCCAGCACAAGTGCGATGGGCCAAAGGCGGAGGACGCTAAACTTCTTGCTGGCCACGGCGGTCGTCTCTTCGATTACGGCGGTGTCGGGCATAAAATTCCCTGGCGCGTTGGAGTGCTGACGGGAAGTGGCTGTGCCCGGGTGCATCACAACCCGGCGGATCAGCACGGCTCCAGCACGATGGTTCAAGGGTCTGTGACCGCCGCGAGAGCATGGTTGGGTGCATGAACCGACCTTGTGTGAGGTGTTCGGTGCCCATATACGGAGGTGTCGGGCGCCGCCCACCCACGTATTTTTGATCAACAATCGCGCCGGCGCCGCACGGGAGTGTGCCGGGCGGGCGCATCACGAGGCAGTCATGAAACGCACGTTCCAGCCCTCCAACCTGGTTCGCAAGCGCCGCCACGGATTTCGCGCGCGCATGGCGACGGTCGGTGGCCGCAAGGTGATCAACGCCCGCCGCGCCAAAGGCCGCAAAAAGCTGTCAGCTTAAGTTGGCGCCGCCGGCGCGTTTGAAGCGCCGTGCTGAGTTTAAAGCGGTTGCGAAGGGCCATCGTGCCTCACGCCCATGTCTGACGCTGCAGGCTCGCCCGCGGGGCTGCGACGCTTTTGGCGCGCGTGTTGGGCTGACCGTCACCAAGAAAACAGGGAATTCTGTGGTGCGCAGCCGCATCAAGCGCAGATTTCGCGCCGCTTGTGCCGATTTGGCCGATGCATTTGAGCCGCACACTGATTATGTCGTGGTCGCGCGGCGGGCAGCCCTGTCCGCGCCTTATGCGGTTCTGATTGACGATTTGCGAGGCGCGCTCAACGCGCTAAAAGCGCGAAACGTTGCGCGGGCGGCGGCGCACGGCGCGAAAAATGATGTTCGGGAGACGACAGGCTGATGGCTGACAATCGCAACATGCTTCTGGCCATCGCGGTGTCGCTTGGCATCATTCTGGTCTGGCAGTTCCTGTTTATCGAACCGCAGATGGAAGCGCAGCGGGAAGCCCAACGCCAGGCACAGTTGCAGGCCGAACAAACGTCTGAGCTGCCGAACGCGGCGCAGGCGCCGACCGCAG
>CAKZYH010000153.1 GCA_937884725.1 uncultured Paracoccaceae bacterium | reverse complement strand
GTCTCACGCAGTAGGCCGATCCAGCATGACCGACGCATCACAAGATCCAAAAACTCATACAGGATCGTCGCAGCTGGTCGCCTCCCAGCTGCTATCAGATCTGGCGGGTTTATTTCGCGCCGAAGGCACGCTGTTGCGTGCCGAGTTTGACGATCGGATTACCCAGCTACAAGCTGCGATCGCCAAGATCGCAGTTGGCATCATAGTGTGCATCGTCGGCTTCAGCGTGCTTGCCAACGCTGTGGTGATCGCTGTCGCCGAAATCTTCAGCGATGTCGACGCAACACACGATGCCATTGGTTGGGCATCACTCGTTGTCGGTGTGCTTCTGGGGCTGATCGGTGTGGTGGCGCTCAAGACCGGGATCGAGGATCTGCAACCCTCCGTCATTGTGCCGGCGCGCACTGGAGCGCCGGTGCCGCAGCGCAAAACCGCCGCTTAATCCAAAGTTGGGTCGTCGGCCGCACTTGTGTGACGCGACGCGCTCAGCGCGCTAGTTGTCCACGCCTTGCAAGCCGGGGAGGTGAGCGTGGCCATGTCGCACACAGTGGATACCGGTCAGGAGACGGATGCTGTCCTTTATAGCCTCACAGGATCCATTGCGGAGGCACGGCTAAATCGTCCGGCGAAGCTCAATCCCCTCTCGACTGAGATGGTGGACGGCCTCTCGGCTGCAGTGGAACGAGCATACGACGACGGCGCCGCGGTCCTCATCCTCCGCGGCAATGGGCGTGCCTTCATGGCTGGCGGCGACTTGCAGCGACTGGCCAAGATCGACCCGGCCAGTGGCGTCGGTCTTATGATCGGCACCATCCACCGCTGTCTGGAGCGCATGGCTGCCGCGCCGTTTATCACCATCGCCGCTGTTCATGGGCCGGTCGCTGGGGCTGGCTTGTCCATCGCGATGAACGCCGATCTCGCAATTGCTGCCGATGATGCGCGCTTCACGATGGCTTACGCCCGCATTGGAGCGTCGCCGGACTGCGGTGGGACCTACGCGCTGCCCCGTCTTGTGGGTTTGCGCCGGGCCATGGAGATCGCGCTATTTGCCGATGACTTCTGCGCCGAGGAGGCGGAACGTATCGGTATCGTTAACCGTGTCGTCCCAGCCGATCAGCTGGATGACGCGGTGAGCGAGATGGCGCGGCGTCTGGCGCGTGGACCACGGCAGGCGCAAGCCCGCACCAAAGCGCTTCTGCGCCAATCGCTCGACAATGACCTCAACGCTCAGTTGCGCGCCGAAGAGACCGCGTTCCGGGCGTCGACAGCCACGCCGGAGTTCAAAGAAGGCGTCAGCGCGTTCCTGGAAAAGCGCAAACCCACATTCGGCGGGGGCTGACGCGAACGCCAACCACCCCCACGCGCGTTATGCACTGACAGGAGCACTCACCATGGCCGCCACGGCATTGGCGGTGGCGCCCGAGAGCGTCCAGCCCAGGTGGCCGTGACCAGTATTGTAGAAGACGCCGGGGGCTGCGCCTGCGCCGACGCGGGGCATCATGTCCGGCATCATGGGCCGCAAGCCCGCCCAGGGCACCACATCGCGCTGATTGATCCCTGGGAACAGCTCCTCGCACCACCGCTTGAGCGGCTCAATGCGGGCAACGCGAATGTCCCGGTTGTAGCCAGAGAACTCCGCCGTTCCGGCGATCCGGAACCGCCCAGCGCCAAGCCGGCTCGTGACGATTTTAGCATCGTCGTCGAGCAAGCTCCTCCACGGTGCCGCGGCCTGGTCTTCCGGGCGGTGCAGATTGACTGTGATCGAGTAGCCTTTGACCGGATAAACGTTGATGCGATCACCCAGCTGGCGTGCGATTGCCCGCGAGCCGACGCCGGCGCAGACTACGAGTGCGTCGAAAGTGTCGGTGTGCGGCTGATTCGTGGTCGCCTCGGTCCAGTTCACAGTGGGGTTTGGCCCCGGCGCGACCTCGTTCACGTCAGCGCGCCAGCGAAAGGTCACCCCACGCCGCTCACAAGCCCGCGCAAGGCCAACAGTGAGCTTATGGATATCGCCCGTCATGTCGCTCGGGGTGAAGAAGCCACCCAAAAGATCGTCTGGCAGGGCGGGTTCCAGTTCGCAAAGCTCCTGAGGGGAGACGGCGAAACGCTCCAGCCCGGCCTGGTTGTAAAGCGCGTTCGTGCGCTGTGCGGAGGCAAAGCTCTTCGCATCGCGATAAAGGTGAATGATGCCGCGCTTTTCCAGGTCGAAGTCGATGCCCTCATCAGCCGCCATGCGCAGAAGGTGCGCGCGTGCTGCCATGGCGAGCTTCACCGTATCGACGGTGTTGCGCTCATAATGGCGGGTCGCGAGCAAAAACTCGCCCAGCCACGAGTATTTATGCCAGTTAGGCATGAGGCTCATGGAGAGCGGCGCGCCTGGATCCAGGAGCCACTTTAGGCCTTTAAAGATCGTGCTCCACTTGTTCCAAACCTCAGCGTTGGAGGCCGACAGCTGGCCGCCATTGGCAAAGCTTGTCTCCATGGCCGCGTCCGGGTTCCGGTCAAACACGGTCACCGACAAGCCTTGTAGGGCAAGCTCATAGGCGGTGGTGATGCCGGTGATCCCCGCGCCAATGACGGCCACACTCTGGGGCGATTTCCCGCTGGCGGTGAATTTCGCTGCATCTCTTCGCTTGGTGGGCGCGGTGAGCAGCGGTCGAGCGTCCACAAATGGGGTCGCGTTGGTCATAGGGCCTCCATCGGTAGGCGCGCTGCGCCACCAAGGTTATGCCCCCTCCGTCCCTAGCCTGAGAGATTCACGCCGGCACGTTACCGCTCCGACGCTTGCTCCTTCGGCGGGCGGTTTCCCGCCACTCTCCGGAGTGTCCTTCCGCACGCGGTCCTAGATGCTTGGGATACCCCGCCCATCCGCCTGAGAGTTTCCGAGGCCGTTGCTCCTTCGGCGCCGCAATGCGGCTCTCCCGCGCACACAGAAAATGTAACAGATGACAGCGGAATACAATCGGTTGCCCGATGAGCGATCCAACGAAATTTTTGTGCAATTTGGTGAAGTGCCGGGCAATCGGCGGATTTCTCAGCGGTGATCACCGAAAAGTGGCTCCCCGGGCCGGATTCGAACCAGCGACCAACCGATTAACAGTCGGTTGCTCTACCGCTGAGCTACCGGGGAATGGCGCGTCGCCATCCATGAGCTATAGCAAGGCGATCGGAGGCTGACAACTCAGCGGGACCATGCTCAGCACAGACAACGCACCAACCATTTTGGTTCTCGGCGGCGCTCGCTCGGGCAAGTCCACCTACGCCGAGCGACTTTTTCACAGTCACCCCGGCGTGACCTACATCGCGACAGCCCAGGCCTGGGACGATGAAATGGCCGCCCGCATTGCAGCGCATCAAGCGCGCCGGTCGGCCGAATGGGTCACCGTGAACGCCCCCATCGCTCTGCCGGACGCGCTGTCGCAGCAAACCGGCGTTGTGCTCGTGGATTGCCTCACCCTCTGGCTCTCCAACGTCATGCTCGCCGAACGTGATGTTGCCGCCGACGTGGAGGCGCTCCTTAAGGCCCTAGCAAGCCGCACCGCGGCGACCGTTTTGGTGTCCAACGAAGTTGGCGAGGGCATCGTGCCCACCACCAAGCTCGGCCGCGATTTCCGCGACCGGCAAGGCACGCTCAATCAGCAGGTCGCGTCTGTCGCCACCGGGGTTGTCAAGCTGGTCGCCGGCTGTCCATTGGTTGTGAAACCAAACCTACAGCCGGAGTTGTCGATATGAGCCATCGCGTACCCGTCACGATCGTCACAGGGTTCTTGGGCGCCGGCAAAACCACGATGATTCGTAACGTCCTCAACGACGCGGCCGGCGAGAAAATCGGCCTCATTGTGAATGAATTCGGCGACATGGGCTTTGACGGCGACATGGTCCGCGGCTGCCTCGACGAAGACTGCACGGACGACGTGGTCGAACTCACCAACGGCTGCCTGTGTTGCACCGTGGCCGACGATTTCGTGCCCGCCCTGGAAGCGCTGCTGAAGCGCTCGCCCGACCGGATCGTCATCGAGACGTCAGGGCTCGCGCTGCCCCAACCGCTGATCGCCGCCTTCGGCTGGCCGACCGTAAAGCCCAAGGTAACGGTCGACGCCGTGGTGACGCTAGTGGATGCCCCGGCCGTCCTCGCCGGCACCTTCGCCACCGACCCGGAGGCCGTTGCCGCACAGCGCAGCGACGACCAGCTAAAGGCCGCCGATCTCGTCCTCCTGTCGAAGGTCGATGACCTTGGCGACACTGATATCGCCGCCGTCCGCGCGCGGGTGAGCGAGGATATCCGCGAGGGTGTGCGCATCAGCGAAGTCGGAAGTGCGGCGCTGTTTGGTGTCGGCGCGGCGGCGGAGGAGAACCCTGCAGCCCGTGATGGTCACCATAGCCACGACCACGATCACGAGCACGACGACTTCAACAGCGTCGTTCTGCCGGCAGCTTACGCTAGCCGCGATGCAGCGGAAGCAGCGATCAAAGCCGCGATGGCCAATCCATCGATCTTGCGGATCAAGGGCGCTGTCCGCCTCGGCGACAAACCCGCGCCGTTGATGGTGCAGGCCGTGGGGCCGCGGCTCGAAACGTGGTTCGGCCAGCCGGGCGCTGCCGCGGGCGGACTTGTCGTCATCGGCCTGTCACCTCTGCCTCAGGACGTTCTTGACCAGCTGGGTGAGCCCGCAGAGGCGCTCCACTGATGCATCTGCTTGCGGCCGATGCCGGCCGCATCGACGATGGCGAGCCGGTCGATCTGGCGCTGGAACCCGCGCCGATCGTCATGCTGTCGGCCGGTGATGGCGAGATCGCCGCCATGGCCCGCGCCGTTGCGGCCTCGCCGGACGGCCCGGCGGTTCGCCTTGCATCGCTTAACGCGCTCAACCACCCCATGTCGGTGGATCTCCTGGCCGACGCCACGCTGCGCCACGCGAAGGTCGTGGCGGTGCGCGTGCTCGGCGGTGAGGGATACTTCGCCTACGGCATCGAGGTCCTGCGCCGCCTCGCGCTGGCCGGTGGCCTGGAACTCATCCTCGTGCCGGGCGAAGCCGACTTCGATCCCGCCTTGGCCGCACGAGGCACAGTACCGCTCGCCCTGTCGCGCACATTCCATGACCTGTGCCGAGAGGGCGGGCCAGCCAATCGTGCAGGCGCGCTCACCCTCTTGCGCCATCTCGTCGATGGCCGCACCCCACCGCCACCAGCCCAGCCGCTGCCCGTCGCCGGCCTTTACGCCAAGGGCACCATCCCCGGCAGCGTCGACGAACTGCGGGCCATTTATGGTGACCGCACGGCCGTCGGCGTGGTGTTTTACCGGGCGCATCTGGTCGATGGCCTCACCGGCGGCATCGACGGGCTGACGGCAGCGCTGGCGGAGCAACACCTCCCAGTTCCCATCTACGCTTCATCGCTCAAGGATCAGGCGGCCGCGGGTGTCGTCCGCGCACTCCTGCGCGACGCCGGCGCGAAGACCGTCATCAGCACGATGGGCTTTTCCGCCGGCGAGAACTCACCGCTCGATGACGGCGACCGCGTCGTACTGCAAGCCGTGCAACCCGGCGAGCCGGTCGACGATTGGCGCGACCGCATGGCCGGCCTCAGCGTACGCGACCTTGCCATGAACGTCGTCACACCGGAGATGGACGGCCGCGTTCTCTCCCGCGCTTTCGCCTTCAAAACAAAAGGCCGTCGCGATCCTGCCACCGGCGCGTTCCCCGTCAGCTACCAGACCGTGGCCGACCGCTGCGCCTTTATCGCCTCACTCGCGGCCCGTCAGGTGGTGCTGAGCGCCCCCGCCAGTGGCAAAGCCGTCGCCCTAGTCCTCGCCAACTACCCAGGCAAAGCGGGCCGCATTGCCAACGGCGTCGGGCTCGACACTCCCGCGAGTGCCGTGAACATCTTGCGCAGTCTTAAGGCCGATGGCTGGGCCGTGGGCGACGTGCCAGCCGACAGCGATGCCCTCATGACGCGCCTTTCCGCCGCCCACGCAGCGCCCGCGCACCGCCTCCCACTCAGCGACTACACGGCCTGGTTCCAAACCTTGCCGAAGCCCGCCCAAGACGCCGTCAACGCCCAATGGGGACCGGCGGAGCGCGACCCCAGCGTTGCGGACGGCGCATTTCACGTTGCGATGGTGCGCTATGGCGTCGCCACCGTCGCAATCCAGCCGACCCGCGGCTACGAGCGCGACGTGAAGGCGACCTATCACGACCCCGCCTTGGTGCCGACCCACGCCTACCTCGCCTTTTACCTCGCGCTGAAAAGCAGCGTGGACGCGGTGGTCCACGTCGGAAAGCACGGCAACATGGAGTGGCTGCCGGGCAAAGCGGTGGCGCTGACGGAGGAATGCTGGCCCGAAATCGCCTTTGGCGCGATGCCGCATGTCTATCCCTTCATCGTCAACGATCCGGGTGAGGGGAGCCAAGCCAAGCGCCGCGCCCAGGCCGTCATCGTGGATCACCTCACGCCTCCCATGACCGAGGCCGGCAACTACGGCAGCGGCGCAGACGTGGAAGCGCTGATCGACGAGTACGCTCTCGCCCGCGCGATGGATCCAACACGCGCCGAAGCCCTGGCCGATGCCATCGTCGACGAGGCGGAGCGCACGGGCCTTCTCGCCGACATTGGCGTCACCGCAGGCGGCGACCGGGACGACGCCATCGCCGCCATCGACGCGCACATCTGCGACCTCAAGGAGATGCAGATCCGCGACGGCCTCCACGTCTTGGGCGAAGCGCCCACCGGCGAGCAGCGCACCGGCACGCTCGCCGCCATCGCCCGCGCCCCGCGGGGAACGGGCCCTGCGGACGCGTCCCTTCTGCGCGCACTCGCCGATGACCTGTCGCTGGAATTCGATCCGCTGACCGCCGACCGCGCAGCGCCCTGGACCGGTCCGAAGCCAACACGTCTGGTGTCTAACACCCCATGGCGAACAGCTGGCGATACGGTGGAACGGCTTGCCGAGTGCGCACGCGACATCCTTCAGGGCTCAGAACCGCCTGGGCCGGCAAGCGCGGCCGTGATCGCGAGCATCACCGAAGTGGGCACCGACCTCGACCGCTCCGGTGACGCCGAACTCACCGCCGTGTCGCGCGCGTTACAGAACGTGTTCGTCGCCCCAGGCCCCAGCGGCGCGCCCACCCGCGGTCGCCCGGACGTCCTGCCGACAGGGCGCAACTTTTACGCCGTCGATATCCGCGCCATCCCCACGCCAACCGCGTGGTCCATCGGACAAGCTGCCGCCGACGCGGTTGTTCAGCGTTTCGTGATGGAGGAGGGCGACTGGCCGCGCACGCTGATGCTCACCTGTTGGGGCACGGCCAACATGCGCACCGGCGGCGATGACATTGCCCAGGCGCTCGCCCTCATCGGTGCAGCCCCCATCTGGGACGGCCCGCGCATCACCGGCTTTTCGGTCACCCCACTCAGCACTCTGCGCCGGCCGCGCATCGATGTGACGCTTCGCGTATCAGGCTTCTTCCGCGACGCGTTCCCTGAGCAAATCGCCCTTTTCGACAGCGCCATCCGTGCTGTCGCGAGGCGCGACGAACCCGCCGACCAAAACCCCATCCGGCAGCGTTTCGCAGCCGGTGACGGGGCCGACATCTCCGTCTTCGGCGCAATGCCGGGCGCGTACGGGGCGGGCCTTCAAGCCCTCATCGACACCGGCGAGTGGAGTGGGCGAGGCGAACTCGCCGAGGCCTATATCGCCTGGGGCAAGTTCGCCTATGGCGGCGGTCGCACGGGCGAGGCCGCCGACCAAGCGCTTCGCCAACGTCTCGCCACCGTCGAAGGGGTTGTCCAGGCGCAGGACAATCGAGAGCACGATCTCCTCGACAGCGACGACTACTACCAGTTCGAGGGCGGCATCGCGGCCGCTGTCGAACAGGAGCGTGGCGCTGCACCCTTAAGCCTCCACGTTGACACCTCGCTCGTCGAACGGCCCGTGGCGCGCACGCTTAGCGAAGAAATCAGCCGCGTTGTGCGCGGCAGGGCCGCCAACCCCCGTTGGATCCAAGGCGTCATGCGCCACGGCTACAAGGGTGGTTTCGAGATTGCGGCAACCGTCGACTACCTGTTCGCGTTCGCAGCCAGCACCAACGCCGTTGCCGACCGCCACTTCGACCAGCTCTACGGCGCCTACATCGACGACGAGACAGTGGTTACGTTTCTGAAGCGTCATAACGAGGCTGCCCTCGCCGAGATCGAAGCGCGTTTCGCCGAAGCCATCCGGCGGGGCCTGTGGCAACCGCAACAAAACAGCGTGGCCGAGCGGCTCAGCGCCTACCTCTGCCCGCCCGCCGAAGCCGCGCCAAAAGGAGGATAAGTCCGATGGAACGCTCCGAGGACGAAATCGACGCCCGCCACGCGCAAAAAATGGCGCGCAAGAAAGAGGCGCGGGACAAGATGATGGCCACCAAAACGATTGAGAAAGGCCTCCTCATCGTCAACACCGGCAAGGGCAAGGGTAAATCCACGGCCGGGTTCGGCATGGTCATGCGCGCGCTGGGGCACGGCATGCGGGTGGGCGTGGTCCAATTCATTAAGGGCCGGCTCGAAACTGGCGAAAAGGCGACCTTGGACCGGTTCTCCGACCAGGTGACCGTCAAGCGCATGGGGGAGGGGTTCACCTGGGAAACCCAGGACCGGCAGCGCGATATCGCCGCCGCACGGGCGGCCTGGGACGCGGCGAAAGAGATGATCGCTAGCGGCGATTATAAGATGGTCCTGCTCGACGAACTCAACATCGTCCTGCGCTACGACTACGTCCCGCTTGAGGAGGTGGTCGAGTTTCTCACCACGCAGCGCCCGGACGACGTGCACGTCATCGTCACGGGTCGCAATGCCAAAGACGAACTCATCGAAGTGGCCGACCTCGTGACCGAGATGACCATGGTCAAACATCCGTTCCGCGCGGGCGTGAAGCCGCAGCCTGGCATCGAATTCTAGGCTGCGGCAGCCGCGCGTTAGTTACAGGTGATGGTCGTGCCGTTCACCACATACTGGCCCGGCGGCAGACGGTTGCCGTTGCTGTCAACGCAGCTGTTATCGGGGGTGGTCGCTGCACCCAGGATGCCACCGGCCGCTGCGCCAGCGCCGGCTGCAAGCAGGGTTGCGGTGGTGTTGCCGCCGGCGGCGGCGGCGATACCGGCGCCAACCAGGCCACCCGCACCGGCGCCCAGCGCCGTGTTTTGGCCACGTGTGTTGCCTTGGCAGGCGGCGAGGCCCGTCATGAGGACCAGTGCGAGAGCGATCTTATACATGCAAAACTCCTGAGTAGCGCGCCGGCTTCCAGACGCACATTCTTCCTCTAAAAGAGCGAATATGAACGTAAGCCTAGTTCTAAGTGATGAGGTGACGACAAGTTCGCATCCTCGTCCACTTGTCCCCATCGCAATCGTTTTGGTGTGACGTGAAAGCCACGCGCCGCACGCCGGCCATCATGGTCCAGGCCACAGGCACCGACGTTGGCAAGTCGCTGCTTGTGGCAGGCCTCGCCCGTCATTTTGCACGGCAAGGCTTAAGGGTGGCGCCGTTCAAACCGCAAAACATGTCCAACAACGCGGCCGCCACACCCGACGGCGGCGAGATCGGCCGCGCCCAGATGCTGCAAGCGCGCGCGGCAGGCGTCCCAGCGACCGTCCACATGAACCCCGTGCTCCTCAAGCCGCAGTCCGAGACCGGCTCTCAAATCGTGGTGCAGGGCAAGGTTTGGGGCAGCGCTGCGGGGCGCGCGTACGCGGCATGGAAGCCCAAGTTGATGGCGCCGGTGCTTGATAGCTTTGCCACCGTCTCCGCCTCCGCAGACTTGGTCATCGTGGAAGGCGCAGGTAGCCCCGCCGAAATCAATCTTCGTGGCGGCGACATTGCCAACATGGGCTTTGCTCGGGCCGCAGGTGTGCCTGTGATCCTGGCTGCCGACATCGACCGGGGCGGGGTCATCGCCAACCTTGTCGGCACGCGCAACGTCCTTCCGCCGGAGGACGCAGCGCAGGTCGCGGGCTTCCTGGTCAACAAGTTTCGCGGCGACGTCAGCCTTTTTGAGGACGGTGTTCGCGCCATTGAAGCGCGTACCGGCTGGCCATCGCTCGGCGTTGTGCCCTGGTTCGCTGACGCTAGCCGGCTCCCCGCTGAAGATACCATGGGCCTGCCCGGCCGATCGACCGGCGATGGCGTGAAAATCGTCGTCCCGCGCCTGCCGCACATTGCCAACTTCGACGACATCGACCCGCTGCGGCTGGAGCCCGGCGTCTCGGTCAGCATGATCCCGGTGAGCGAAGCCTTGCCGGGCGACACCGACATCGTCCTCTTGCCAGGCTCCAAGAGCACCATCGCAGATCTGATAGCGCTAAAGGCAGCGGAATGGGACGTCGACCTTGCGGCTCACCGTCGCCGCGGCGGCCAGATTGTCGGCCTGTGCGGCGGCTATCAAATGTTGGGCCGCTCGGTTGCCGATCCCGGCGGCATCGAAGGCCCCGCCGGAAAAGTCGACGGCCTCGGGCTCCTCGATGTGGAGACTGTGCTCGCGGGCACAAAAACCACTCGGCTATCCCATGGTTCATCGCCTGCGTTCGGCGGCGTCCCCGTCAGCGGCTACCGCATCCACATGGGGGAGACCGATGGACCGGACCGCGCGCGGCCCGTCGTCGATCTCGCCGAGGGATGGGACGGCGCGATATCGCCCGACGGGCTGATCATGGGCACCTATCTCCATGGCTTTTTCAGCGGCGACGACATTCGTGGCGCGTTCCTCTCAGGCCATGGCGCTCAAGCGACGACAGCCTACGAAGCCGGCATCGACAAAACGCTCAACGACCTTGCCGATCATCTCGCGGTAGCGCTGGATCTTGATCAGCTGATGGCAATCGCAAGCACCGCAAGGGCGCCATAGAGCACCGCGTGCGCAACGCCGACGCGTGTCGACAGGGCCAGCGCCGGTGCGATGTTGGCAAGCCGGGCCTCACGGCCATTTCCGTTGAGCCAAGCGCCATCGAGTTCGCGCTCGCCATATCGACGCGGCCCGCCCAGCGCGATGCCGAGCGCATGGGCAAACGCTGCCTCCGGCCAGCCAGCGTTCGGCGACACGTGCCGCCCCGCGTCCGCCGCCACCTGTTTGCGCGATGGCAAAGTGCGGGCGCACACGAGCGTCAGAAGCGCCGTGAGCCGCGCCGGAATAATGTTCATCGCATCATCGAGCCGCGCCGAAGCCCAGCCAAAGTTTTCGTGGCGGGGCGTGCGGTGGCCGATCATCGAGTCTGCTGTGTTGACCACTTTATAGGCAACAATGCCGGGCAAACCGCCTACCGCCAGCCAAAAGGCGGGTGCGATCACCCCATCGGACAAGCTCTCCGACAGCGCTTCAATCGCCCCCCGCGCAATCGCTGGCTCGTCCAAGCTCTTAGTCTGCCGGCCCACAATCATGGACAACGCGCGGCGCTGCGCCGGCAAATCGGGGGCGAGGGCAACGGCACGGACATGCTCGTGAAGGCTGCGGTGCGCGAGCAAAACGCCGGCGATACCGACCGTCACAGCAAACTCGATGGAGGCGGGAAGGACCGACAGCGCCAGTGCCACCACCTGAGCAATGCCGCAAGCCACCGCTAGGCTGATGATCAAGCCAACGACGCCCATCCAGCGGCGTACCCGCGGTGGGCCAAAGTTCAGGGTCCGGTCGACCCAGCCGATCAGCCTGCCAAACAAAACTACCGGGTGCGGAAACCTGGACCACAGCGCGTCGGGCTCGCCGATCAACGCGTCCACGGCCTGTGCGGCGGCGACGCTTGCCAGGCGCTCAAACATGTGAGCCCGAGAATGACGCTAGCGCCCCTGCAAGGCGAGGCAGATCGGCGCCGGGCAGCCCGAGCCGGAGCCAGCGCGGGTTGTAGTCGAAGACGCGGCTCCAAATGCGATTGGCCGCCAGGTGATTGTGCAACTCGCGGGCGTCAGGCGCATCGATCAGCCGGAACAGGTCGGTGCCGCCACTCACCGTCCATCCCGCTTCGAAAAGCACTTCATCCAACGCGTCGCGCTGCGCCCTCAGTTCCCGGCGCATCGCGTTGGCCCACACCCCGTCCTCCAGCGCAGCGGCAACGGCGAGCGCTGGCCCGCTCACCGGCCAGGGCCCGATGGCCTCTTTAAGCGGCGCAATGAGCGCTGGATCTCCCGCCGCAAAAGCAAGCCGCACCCCGCCAAGACCGAAGAATTTGCCGACGCTGCGCAGCACAACCGTTCGCGACGGGCCATCGGGGATGACCGACATTTGCGGCACAAGATCAGCAAATGCCTCATCGATGATTGTCAGGCGATCTGGCGACGCAGTGGCGCGTTCAGTGCAGACCTTTGCCAGATCACCAAACTCTCGCCCGTCAGGGTTGTTCGGATTGACGACAACCAGCGTATCGGCACCCGCGCCTTCGCCAGGCTCTCCGACTGCCTCAACCTGCGTGGTGCGCCGGAAAACGGCTTCGTGCTCGCCGTAGGTGGGCGAGACCACGGCAGTTGTGCCGGACCGTTGGTGGGCAACCGCCGCGATGAGGGCGTGGGTGCCCGGCGCTGCGATGATCGACCATCTGTCGGGGACGCGGTAGGCCCGCCGTGCCGCAGTCAGCAGCCGGGCCAGATCCGCTTGGCGCGGGAGCCTGGCGAGTAGGGCAGGGTCAACACAGAGTGGATAGGCGGTCGGATTGACCCCGGTCGAAAGGTCGAGCCAGGCGGCAGAGGGGGAGGGCGGATCGCCGCCGTGGAACTGGCGCATGTGAGCCGGGTCGCCGTGCATGTCGCGCCAGGCTTAGGCAATCGCGGCCGCCGGCGCCATGGGGTGCGCCGGTCCGCCCCTGGCAGCCCAACAAAAAAGCGCGGCCCACATGGGGCCGCGCCTTGGGTCAATCGCAGTCCTGTGAAACTAGACCGAGTAGTAGAGGTCGAATTCCACCGGGTGCGGGGTCATCTCGTAGCGCATGTTCTCTTCCATCTTCAGCTCGACATAGGCGTCGATCTGATCGTCATCGAACACGCCGCCGGCCTTCAGGAAGTCGCGGTCGGCATCGACGGAGGCAAGCGCTTCACGCAGTGAACCGCAGACGGTCGGGATGCCGGCCAGCTCTTCGGGCGGCAGGTCGTAAAGGTCCTTGTCCATCGGGTCGCCCGGATGGATGCGGTTCCGGATACCGTCGAGGCCGGCCATGCACATGGCAGCGTAGGCGAGGTACGGGTTCGCCGACGGGTCGGGGAAGCGGACCTCCAGGCGCTTGCCTTTCGGCGAGGAGGAGATGGGAATGCGGCACGACGCAGAGCGGTTGCGCGCCGAGTAGGCGAGCAGCACCGGCGCTTCGTAGCCAGGCACCAGACGCTTGTAGGAGTTGGTCGACGGGTTGGTGAACGCGTTCAGCGCCTTGGCGTGCTTCAGGATACCGCCGATGTAGAACAGGCAGTTCTCCGACAGGCCCGCATAAAGATCGCCCGCAAAGGTCGGCTGGCCGCCAGACCAGATGGACTGGTGAACGTGCATGCCTGTGCCGTTGTCGCCAAACACGGGCTTGGGCATGAAGGTCGCGGTTTTGCCGTAGGCGTTGGCGACCTGATGCACGACGTACTTGTAGATCTGCATCTTGTCGGCGATGGCGGTCATGGTGTCGAACTTGAGGCCAAGCTCGTGCTGAGCCGCAGCGACCTCGTGGTGGTGCTTCTCCACGGCGACGCCCATTTCGGTCATCACCGAGAGCATTTCGGAGCGCATGTCCTGCGCCGAATCGATCGGCGGCACCGGGAAGTAGCCGCCCTTGGTGCGGGGGCGGTGACCAAGGTTGCCGGTCTCGTACTCGGTCGGCATGTTCGACGGCAGCTCGGTGGAGTCCAACTGGAAGCCGGTGTCGTAGGGATCGGCCGCAAATCGCACATCGTCAAAGACGAAGAACTCAGCTTCCGGACCCATCGTGATGGTGTCGCCGAAACCGCCGGACTTCACATAGGCTTCGGCGCGCTTTGCCGTGGAGCGCGGGTCGCGGTTGTATCCCTCACCGGTCGACGGCTCCAGGATGTCGCAGAACACAGCCATTGTGGTTTGCGCGAAGAACGGATCGATGTGCGCCGTCTCGGGGTCCGGCATCAGGATCATGTCGGACTCGTTGATGGCCTTCCAGCCGGCGATGGATGAGCCGTCGAACATGGAGCCGTCAGCGAACATGTCTTCATCGACAATGCTGCAGTCCATGGTGACATGCTGCATTTTCCCGCGAGGGTCGGTGAAGCGCAGATCAAGGAATTTGACGTCCTTGTCTTTGATATCGCGCAGGATGTCTTGGGCGGTGCTCATTCAGGCGTCTTCCGTGTTCGTCATTGAGTTTGAAGTGACTGTCCGGCCTGCCGGACGTTAAATCCTTGCGTGCAGCATTTATGCCAATGTGACGATGCGTTGACCGGGCAGTTGCGCGCGCGCTTTGCCCATTGTGAGTGCGAAGTGCTGCTTTTTCGGGCGGGCGCTAAATCGCGCTCTCGCCCACCTCTCCCGTGCGGATCCGCACTGCCTCTTCCACAGGGAGTACGAAAATTTTTCCGTCGCCGATCCGGCCGGTCTGCGCGGAGCTTTTGATGGCGTCCACCGCCACCGATGCCAGCTCATCGGGGACGAAAATCTCGATCTTCACCTTGGGAAGGAAGTCGACCACATATTCGGCGCCTCGATAGAGTTCGGTGTGGCCTTTCTGACGGCCAAAACCGCGGGCTTCCAGGACCGTGACCCCTTGCAATCCAACGTCCTGCAGCGCCTCCTTCACCTCGTCCAACTTGAACGGCTTGATGATGGCTTCGATCTTTTTCATGGGACCCCGATACAGCGGGCGACGGCCGCAACGCCGACGCCCATGCACGGGATATGCCATGCAATCTCTCGCGCTTCTGCCCGCGGTGCGTGCAAATGCCAATCAATTAGGCGAGTCGACTGCATGAAGTTTGACCAAGAAGCATAATGAGTTGGCAATCAACGCTACCAGCCCACTCCACACCGCCTGAGCTCTACACCCCAACCGCCATGGCGGAGGTGGACCGGCGGGCCGTCGCGGCGGGAAAAAGCATCGCTGTTTTGATGCAGCGCGCCGGCGCGGAAGTCGCCAACCTCATTGCCTCGCTTCACGTGCATGGGACGCGGATCGTGTGCCTCGCGGGCCCAGGCAATAACGGCGGCGATGCCTACGTCGCCGCCAAAGTGCTCGCTGATCGCGGCTACGATGTGAGCGTTGCAGCGCTCGACATGCCGCCATCCGCAGAACGCGCCGCCCAAGACGCCCGCCGTCAGTGCAGCGCGCGCCTCCTCCCGCCGGACGAGGCGATGGGCGCAATTCAACGCGCCGACGTGGTGGTGGACGGCCTATTTGGCGGTGGCCTCGCCCGCCCATTGTCGGGACCCGCGGAGGCGCTCGTCCAGGCCGCCAACGACGCCGCCGCCACACGCTACGCCATCGACATCGCGAGCGGCGTGAACGGCGCCACCGGGGCGGTTGAGGGGACGGCCTTCAAAGCCCACCGCACGATCACATTTGAGCGGGCCAAGCTCGGCCATGCGTTGATGCCGGGGCGGCGCTACACCGGGCAGGTGAGCGTGTGCGAGATCGGGATGCCGCCGCGCGCGCTCGCGGCGGTCCCTTCTGCGGCGCTCTTAAACGGCCCGGCCGCATGGTCGCGCGGCCTCCCGCGTCTTGCCGACGCCGACCACAAATATGGCCGCGGCCACCTTTTCGTGGTCTCCGGCCCGATGGCGTCCACCGGGGCGGCCCGCCTTGCGGCGATGGCTGGATTGCGCGCCGGCGCGGGCCTGGTGACGCTGGCCTCACCGCCCGATGCGGTGATGGTGAACGCCTGTCATTCCACCACGGTCATGGTTCGCCGGGTCGATGGCGCCGAAGCGCTTACCGAGTGCCTTGCAGAACGGCGCGCCGGTCTCGCTGTGGTGATTGGCCCGGGTTTGCCGGTCGACGAAAACGGCCTCGCGCTGCTGGAGGCGGCGCTTCAGTCACCCGCCCATGTGGTGATCGATGCCGGCGCTGTGCGCTGTTTTGGCCTCGCGCCGGACCGCATCCTGCCCGTGCTCGAAGAACGAAACGCACGCGGCACACCCGCCGTATGGACGCCCCATTCCGGTGAAGTGCGCACGCTCACCGAGGCTCTGTCGGTATCTGGCCCTAAAGTGGATCGGGTGGCAGCGCTGGCGCAGCGCCTCGGCGTCGTCTTGGAGAAGGGGGCCGACACGGTCATCGCGTCGGGAGAGGGCCGCATCGCGGTTAACGCCAACGCGCCCCCTTGGCTTGCAACTGCCGGAACAGGCGATGTTTTGGCTGGCACCATCGGCGGGCTGCTGGCCCAGGGCTTTCCAGCATTTGACGCCGCTGCAGCGGGTGTCTGGCTTCACGGTGAAGCGGCCTGCGTTGCCGGCATGGCCATGATTGCCGACGACCTTGTGGGCGCAATCAAGCCCGCCCGTGTCGCGCTAGACAGCGCATTACTCACCTGAAGCGACGCCTGTCGGACCGGGCGCGGTTTGACGGCTCCGCAGGGCTTGGCTATAGCGCGCGGCGCTTGCGGGTGTGGCGGAACTGGTAGACGCACCAGATTTAGGTTCTGGCGCCGCAAGGTGTGGGGGTTCGAGTCCCTCCACCCGCACCAATGGTTCGGTTCGCGATTGCTCCGCGACCTGCCGGGCTCAGCGGCGCAAGAGCTGACGCCGCCACGCTGAAAACTGCTTCGCACACGCAATTGTCGCGGTCCGATAACGCCCCCACATGAATGCCAATATCGGATAGCCCCATCACGAATGTTCCCCGGTCACCATGCGCAACCGACATGCGCCCATTGACACCCGGCGGCGGCAGCGCGAGATGAGGCGCCTGCCCCGACAGCGACAGTTTCTCTTAACCAAAGGGTGAAAGTGGTCTCATGAATGTGACGGAAACCCGCGCGGACGGCCTGCAGCGGGAGCTCAAAGTGACCATCCCCGCAGCGGCCCTGGACGAAAAGCTCACCGCCTATCTGGATGACATGCGCACCAAAGTGCGCCTCAAAGGCTTCCGGCCCGGCAAAGTCCCGATGGCGCACCTGCGCAAAGTGTACGGCAAATCCGCGATGGCCGAGGTGGTCAACGAGGTGCTGACCAAAAGCGTGACCGACGCCGTGGAAGGCCGCGGCGAAACGCCGGCCATGCAGCCCGACATCAAGCTGGACGAGGGCTCGGTCGGCGACGTGATGGAGGGCAAGAGCGATCTGTCCTTCGACATCACCTATGAGATTTTGCCGCCCATCGAGGTGTCCGGCCTGGAGGCGATCACCATCGAGCGCCCGGTTGTCACCATCGAGGACGAAGCGGTCGAAACCGAAGTCACCGAGATCGCCAAGCGCAACCGCGACTATGAAGCCGTCGAGCGCGCCGCGCAGGACGAGGACCGGCTGACCATCAACTTTGCTGGCCGGGTCGACGGCGAACTGTTTGAGGGCGGCACCGCGGAGGATGTCGCGCTGGTGCTGGGCTCTGGCCAATTCATTCCTGGTTTCGAGGACCAGATGGTCGGCGCGTCCACGGGCGAAGATCGCACCGTCACGGTCACCTTCCCTGACGACTACCCCACCGAGGCGCTCGCCGGGAAAGAGGCTGTGTTCGACGTGTCGGTAAAAGAGGTCGGCGCGCCGAAAGAGAGCGTCATCGACGACGCCCTTGCCGAAAAGCTGGGCCTGGAAAGCATCGACAAGCTGCGCGAGGCGATCCGCACTCAGATGGAGCAGGCCTACTCGTCAGCGAGCCGGCAAAAAGCCAAGCGCGCGCTCCTCGACGCACTCGACGAAAAGTTCCAGTTCGACCTGCCGCAAAAGCTCGTGGAGAGCGAGTTTGAAACCATTTGGCGCCAGGTGGTGGCCGAGATGGAGCGCAACGAGAAAGAGTTCGCCGCCGAGGGCGAGGAAAGCGAAGCGGAAATGCGCGCCGAGTATGGCCGCATTGCCGAGCGGCGCGTGCGCCTTGGCCTTCTCCTGTCCGACATTGGCACCAACGCCAAGGTCGAGGTAACCGACGAGGAGGTGCAGCGCGCCCTCCAAGAGCGGATCCGCCAATTCCCCGGCCAGGAACGGGAAGTGTTCGAGTACTATAAGAACACGCCTCAGGCCGTCGCGGCCCTGCGCGCCCCCATCTTTGAAGACAAGGTGGTGGACTACATCCTGGAGCTCGTCACGGTGACCGACAAACCGGTGACCAAGGAAGAGCTTTTAAAGCCCGACGACGACGACCTCCCCGGCGAAGGCGGGTCGGACGACGACACGCCCGCCACCGAAGCCAACCAGTAAGAAGAGCGTGCCATGAGAGACCCGGTCGATTACACCATGAACGCTCTAGTGCCGATGGTGGTGGAGCAGACCAATCGTGGCGAGCGCGCCTACGACATCTTCTCCCGGCTGCTCGGCGAGCGAATCATTTTTATCACCGGCCCCATCGAGGACACGGTGGCAACGCTGGTGTGCGCGCAACTTTTGTATCTGGAGGCTGACAACCCCAACAAAGAGATCAGCCTCTATATTAACTCGCCGGGTGGCGTGGTGACGTCGGGTCTTGCGATCTATGACACCATGCAGTTCATCCGCCCGACCATCGCGACACTATGCATCGGCCAGAGTGCATCCATGGGCTCGCTGCTGATGGCGGCGGGGGAAAAGGGGATGCGCTTCTCGCTCCCCAACGCGCGCATCATGGTTCACCAGCCGTCGGGCGGTTTCCGCGGAACGGCTGCCGATATCAAGCTGCAGGCTGAGGAAATCCTCACCCTCAAGCGCCGTCTCAACGAGATTTACCAGCGTCATACCGGCCAGGATCTCGAAGTCATCGAGAAGGCCCTGGAGCGTGACAACTACATGGCCCCAGAGGCGGCGAAGGAGTTCGGCATTATCGATCAGGTGATCGAGAGCCGGGCCGCGCTGGACAATTCATAGTTGCAGAGTTTGGATCCCACTGGTTATCGTCGCTTAGGAAAGTTAGCCGTTGTTCGGCGGCCACAACGCCTTGTGGATTTCTGTTTAGCGTTCGGCAAGGGGTGTTGACTGACCATACTCGTGGTTTGCATCGGCGTGGCCGGGAGGCCATGGTGGCTAGAGCGTTAGGGCAGGGCTCAAGAGTACGGGGCCAAGCCGCAGTGAGAGGACGGGCATTATGAGCAAGAGCGCTTCAGGCAGCGGCGGCGAGAGCCGCAACAACACGCTCTACTGCTCGTTCTGCGGCAAGAGCCAGCACGAGGTTCGCAAGCTCATCGCCGGCCCGACCGTGTTCATCTGCGATGAATGCGTTGAGCTGTGCATGGATATCATCCGCGAGGAGAACAAATCCTCGCTGGTGAAGGCGCGGGACGGTATCCCGACACCGTTCGAAATCCGCAAAGTCCTTGACGATTATGTGATCGGTCAGCGGGACGCGAAGAAGATCCTCTCGGTTGCGGTCCACAACCACTACAAGCGGCTGAACCACGCGCAAAAGTCGAACGACGTCGAGCTCGCCAAATCCAACATCTTGCTGATCGGCCCCACCGGCTGCGGCAAGACGCTGCTGGCGCAGACGTTGGCGCGCATCCTTGATGTGCCGTTCACGATGGCGGACGCCACCACGCTGACCGAAGCCGGCTACGTGGGCGAGGATGTGGAAAACATCATCCTGAAGCTTCTTCAGGCGGCTGACTACAATGTGGAGCGGGCCCAGCGCGGCATCGTCTACATCGACGAGGTCGATAAGATTTCCCGCAAGTCCGACAACCCGTCGATCACGCGCGATGTGTCGGGTGAGGGCGTGCAGCAAGCCCTTCTGAAGATCATGGAAGGCACCGTCGCCTCCGTGCCGCCCCAGGGTGGGCGCAAGCATCCCCAGCAGGAGTTCCTGCAGGTGGACACCACCAACATCCTGTTCATCTGTGGCGGGGCGTTTGCGGGGCTGGAGAAAATCATCTCCGACCGTGGCCGCGGCACGTCCATCGGCTTCCAGGCCCAGGTGTTCGCGCCCGAAGATCGCCGCACGGGTGAGCTGTTCCGGGATGTGGAGCC
Source organism: uncultured Paracoccaceae bacterium (assembly GCA_937884725.1). Lineage (GTDB taxonomy): Bacteria > Pseudomonadota > Alphaproteobacteria > Rhizobiales > Amorphaceae > Acuticoccus. Next base: position 2,750 of record CAKZYH010000153.1, on the reverse strand, counting down.
AGAGGACCTCTTGAAGTTCGGGCTGATCCCGGAGTTCGTCGGCCGCCTTCCGGTGCTCGCAACGCTGGAAGACCTCGACGAAGAGGCGCTGGTGGAGATCCTCTCCGAGCCGAAAAACGCACTTGTGAAGCAGTATCAGCGGCTGTTTGAGATGGAGGGCGTCGAGCTCACCTTCCACGCCGACGCGCTGAAGGCTGTGGCGCGCAAGGCCATCGAGCGCAAAACCGGTGCGCGGGGTCTTCGCTCGATCCTGGAGAGCATCCTCCTCGACACCATGTACGAGCTGCCAGGGCTCGACGGGGTGAAGGAAGTGGTGATCTCCGAAGAGGTCGTCGGGGGCACGGCACGCCCGCTCTACATCTACGACGACCGGGCGAGCGACACGCGAACATCGGCCTGAGGCCATCCGAGCGGGATCAGCCAGCCAAGGCTGACCCCAGCACATCGCCTCATAAACGCTGCCGTGCACCGGCGGCTTTTATGCTGTTGTGCGCCCCGCAACCGGCAAAAACTTCAATTCATTGTGGGCTGCGGTGATGTGACCGCTCGCAACTTGTGGAAGCCGGGGACAGGCTGGTGTGTCGCTGGCTCCCACCCATGCGCCGCACTTGAAGTCAGTTGCTGCAGGGTCCAATTTCGTTCGGCGGTCGGTGTTGGCCGTTGGCGTTTGACCGATGGGTGAGCGCCACAGGGCTGGGCTAGCCCGAAACTTGCAAAGCGCTTCCCCGTGCAACTTGGCGGACTCTTGGAAGCTGAAAGGTCACCATGGCTCAATCCGACGACCCGAAACCTAAGGCTCAGAAAACCGCATCCCGGCGCAAGCCTGCTGCGGCCACGCCACCCGAAGAGGGCGTGTTTCCGGTTCTTCCGCTGCGTGACATCGTTGTGTTCCCGCACATGGTCGTCCCGCTCTTTGTGGGGCGTGACAAGTCGATCCGCGCCCTCGAAGAGGTGATGCGCGCCGACAATCAAATTCTCCTGCTGACCCAGCGCGAAGCGTCAGACGACGATCCCAAACCCGATGCGTTGTTTGAGATCGGCACGCTCGCGACCGTGCTTCAACTCCTGAAATTACCGGACGGCACCGTGAAGGTCCTCGTGGAGGGGACCACCCGCGCGGCTGTCACCGAATTCACGTCCCGGGACGAGTATTTCGAGGCGGAAGTCTCGCTGATCGATGAGCCCGATTACGACCAGACCGAGGCTCAGGCGCTCGCCCGGTCGGTGACGGCTGAGTTCGAAAACTACGTGAAGCTCAACAAGAAGATCAGCCCCGAGGTGATCTCTGCGGTGAGCCAGATCGACGATGACGCCAAGCTTGCCGATACCGTGGCGAGCCATCTGGTGGTGAAAATCCCTGTGAAGCAGGAGATTTTGGCCACCCCGTCAGTGCTCGAGCGATTTGAGAAAATCCTCGGCATCATGAATGGCGAGATTTCCGTTCTCCAAGTGGAAAAGCGCATCCGCAGCCGCGTGAAGCGTCAGATGGAGAAGACCCAGCGCGAATATTATCTCAACGAGCAGATGCGCGCGATCCAGAAGGAGCTGGGCGACGGCGAGGACGGTAAGGACGAGCTCGCGGAGCTGGAAGAGCGGATCAAAACGACGAAGCTTTCCAAGGAAGCCCGCGACAAGGCTGAGGCGGAGCTGAAGAAGCTGCGTCAGATGAGCCCCATGTCCGCCGAAGCCACCGTGGTGCGCAACTATCTGGACTGGATGCTCTCCATCCCCTGGAAGAACGCCAGCCGGGTGAAGAAGGATCTGGAGCACGCTGAAAACGTGCTCGATACCGATCACTATGGCCTGGAGAAGGTGAAGGAGCGGATCGTCGAGTACCTCGCGGTCCAGGCGCGCTCCAACAAGCTGCGTGGCCCGATCCTGTGCCTTGTGGGCCCGCCGGGCGTCGGTAAGACGTCGCTGGGCAAGTCCATCGCGAAGGCGACGGGGCGCGAGTTTGTGCGCATGTCGCTGGGCGGTGTGCGCGACGAGGCTGAAATCCGCGGTCACCGGCGCACCTACATTGGCTCGATGCCCGGCAAGGTCATCCAGTCGATGAAGAAGGCGAAAAAGTCCAACCCGCTCTTCCTGCTCGACGAGATCGACAAGATGGGCATGGACTTCCGCGGCGATCCGTCGTCAGCGCTCCTGGAGGTGCTCGATCCAGAGCAAAACGGCACGTTCATGGACCACTATCTGGAGGTCGAGTACGACCTCTCGAACGTGATGTTCGTGACGACGTCGAACACGCTCAACATCCCGCCGGCGCTTCTCGACCGGATGGAGGTGATTCGCATCGCCGGCTACACCGAGGACGAAAAGGTCGAGATCGCGCGGCGGCACCTCATCGCCAAAGCTGAGGCCGACCACGGCCTTAAGAGCAATGAGTTTTCCATCGACGACGACGCTTTGCGGCTCGTGATTCGCCGCTACACCCGCGAGGCGGGCGTGCGGAACTTGGAGCGGGAAATCGCGACACTTGCCCGTAAGGCGGTGAAGGAAATCCTGATCTCCAAGGGCGAGGTTACGACTGTCGCTGTGACGCCGGAGATGGTGGAAGAGTATCTGGGCGTGCCGCGTTACCGGTTCGGTCAGGCAGAGCTCGAGGACCAGGTGGGCGTGTCCACCGGTCTTGCGTGGACCGAGGTGGGTGGTGAGCTTCTCACCATCGAGGGGCTCATCATGCCGGGTAAGGGCAAGATGACCGTCACCGGCAACCTGAAGGACGTGATGAAGGAGAGCATCTCCGCCGC